>CAYJHU010000001.1:0-7529 GCA_964369655.1 uncultured Desulfovibrionaceae bacterium
GTGCATTACATGCCCTTATTTTCGGCATTTTTATTTGTATATTTTGATTAAAAAATGTTTTATTTTAGATTATTAGAGTTTTTTCAGTGCCGACTAAGTAATTTTACTCTTCAGCTTCAATATATGCGCCATGCACAAGGCCGCTTTGCTCGGTATGTAGGTAAGCCTCCATGCCGGGATGCACTACGTTTACGCGCTCACCCTTATGATTTTCAAGACCATAGTTTCCGCTTGTGAGCAAAGGTCGAGCGCCCCCAGGCATAAAAACATAGGCAGTTCTTTGTGCATCCCACTGTGAGCGTACCGACACGCGCCATACGCCCGTGCGAACTTCTTCTTCTAGGCGTGCCAAAAGTGGCGAGAGACCACCGCGTCCGCGACTGTGCGCAGGGGCGAGCTTTTGGTGTTTTGGTAAAAAGAAACCCGTACCAAGATCGCGCGAGGACCATTTGGCAAGTTCTGCCAAAAGCTCAGGTAAAAGTTTTTGCCAAGATTCAAGAGCGCTTAACGGCACTGGGGCAGGGTTTGGAGCAAAGTCTGCGCAAGCATCTATTGCACGTCTATACACATCCACGGCATGTGCCACATATGCTCCCGTGCGCATGCGTCCTTCAATCTTGAGGGCGCGGATTTTTTTGCGTACATACCACGGCACAAAGGGCAATAAGCATAAATCTTCTGGCGACCAAAAAGCAGAAAAGCCTTCCTCGCCTTGCGTAATATCCCATACAGGCTCGCCCGTGCGCATTTTTTCTTCCACTTGCAAGCTTTGCTCTGGCATGGCGCGATATTCAAAACGGCAGGGCTGTGTGCATTGCCCTGCATTGGCAGGTCTATTGTTGAGCCAAGCCGAGAGTAAACATTGCCCTGAAATAGCAAGACATTGCGCCCCATGCACAAAACATTCAAGCTCCACTTGTGGGCAAGCCTTGGCAATGGCATGAATTTCAGCAAAGCGCAGCTCGCGCGCAAGATTAACACGCTCAGCTCCTTGCTCGTGCCAAAAGGCCACCGAAGCCGCATTGCAGGTATTGGCCTGCGTTGAAAGATGAATGGGAATATGCGGAAAATGTTTTTTTGCCAGCGAAAAAACTCCGGCGTCGGCGATGATGTAAGCATCAACCTCAGCTTCAGCGCCCATGGACAGATTTTCAAGTGCAGTTTTTAATTGATGTTCACGCGGAAAGGCATTGCAACAAAAAAATAAATCCACTCCGGCCGTACGTGTTTTTTGCCGTGCGAGGCTTAAATCTTCGGTGGAAAAAGGGCGCCCGGCGCGTAAAGAGGCAGAGCCTCCCAAGTATACGGCATTGGCACCATATAAAATGGCCGCCTCCAATTGGTCCATACTGCCCACTGGGGCAAGAAGTTCTGGTAACGCTGTTTTTTGCATGCGCTATCTGTACGTTCAAAGCCTTGCCTTGGTCAAGGGGCACAGAGCATTTTTACCGCTCATTGGAGGCAGGTTTTTTTTCGGATGTAGATTTATACAGGATAGCCCAGCTCTTGGCGCTGCGCCTTGAGCTTATCCAAAATATCATACCCAAGGCATAAATTGCCCTTGCCACAACCCAGAAAAATATTTGGCTTGGCGGCGCCATGATAGTCAGAGCCACCACTAATGCACAGGTCATATTTTTTTGCTAGGGACAAGAGGCGATAGGTGACATTGTCGCTATGCGTGCTATGGTAAACTTCAAGGCCATGAAGTCCAAGGCCTCGTAAATAAAGAATATATCCTTCAAGCCATGATGGGGTACAACGTATGAGTCCTGGGTGAGCAAGGCAAATGGTAGCCTTAACATCACGCAAAAGCTCCATAATTTCTTCAACCTCAAAAAGTTTTTTTGAGCCGTAGGCTTGGCAGTTATTGCCAATGTACCTTGAAAACGCTTCTGTAATACTAGAAACATAGCCTTTTTGTAAAAGTACAGCGGCAATGTGTGGACGGCCTATGGAATTTTTAGGTGAACTGCTGTCAGCAGAAGTAGCATTGTTGCCGCAAGCGATCTGCAAAACATCATCATAGCTAATATCTACGCCAATGGCTCGTAGTTTGTCTACTATTTCAATATTTCGCATGGCGCGGTGCTCACGCAAAATTTGTAAGGCATTTTCTAATTTTTGCGCTTTGTGAGGAATCCACAGACCAAGGATATGTACCTCGCCGCGCTCTGATTTGACAGAAAGTTCACAGCCGCGAATAAGCTCAATGCCGCATTTTTTTGCTTCACTTTCTGCCTCAGCAAGGCCATCTAAGGTATCATGATCGGTGATGGCAATGGCGGATAGTTTAGCTTCTGCAGCATTGCGCACCACTTGCGCAGGGGTGTCGCGTCCGTCAGAAGCTATGGTGTGTACGTGTAAATCTATGTCCATTCCCATGATATATGCCCTTGTATGAAATTTCTATTTCTATTTTGGTAGCATAAAAGATATTGATGGACAAGAGGGAACAGACGTAAAGTAAATGTATTAAAGCTTGTTTTCTTTTTCGCTAATAACTTCCACCACCACGTCATCTTGTGTAGCTTCGTGAGTTTCAGCATGGCTGACTTGCGCTGTAGGCAAGGCTTCTACAATATTTTCTGCTAGGGCAGGGCGTGTACTGTCAGAAATATCATAGGCCGGTGGCAAAGGCATGGAGCCTTTATCTACAATAATATGGCCGGTGCGCTCAAATATTTCAAGGCGATAAGCATATTCATGCTCCATGCGGCGTGTGCGATAGGTAAAATATGCTTTGCCAAGATAAATGATACACAAGGCCGCAAGGCCACCGCCAATAATCCATGGCCAATAAGGAGCGAGCATTTGCCCCATGTGTAAAAGCACGCCTATGGCGCCGTCCATATAAAAAAGCGCCACTCCCACAAGCATAACACTCAAAAAAAGCACAAGGGCAGGAGCGCCTTTAATAATTATATAAACTTTGCGCAAACGCACAGGAAGATTTTCTTGCCAGGCTGCCTCTTCCTCAGCGCTTTTTTTATGCATGGATTTAAAAAGCCCAACGCCCGCAAGGTGCACAATGAAGAGCAAGGCCGTTGGTGCAACCACTGCCCCAATACCATAGGCTAGCCAAGGAAATTGAAATTGTGGCGGGCCGCCATCAACACCTGGTGTGGCGTGAATAATTCCATAAAAAAAGGCCACGCCCCCTACAATGAGCTCCAAAAAAAATATGGCTACAGACAAATAAAATAGCAATTCCTTATGCTGTTTATTTTGCAAAATATCAGCCATGCTGGAACTTTTTTCTTGCTTTGAATCGTCTTTTTGTGATGTTTGTTGTTCTTGATCAGGGGCGTTTTTTGTCTCTTTATTCATAATTTTCCAATAGATATAATTAGTGTTCTTGGCGCAAGATATGTTCTGTCTTGCACTTAAATGTATAACCACTCATGTGCACTTGCGCAAGTGTTCTGGAGTAAGGTTAGGTTCTTTCAATTTGCAATTTTTTCTCGTCTCTCCTTCGAGCAATTTCCATTAACATTTTAATTTTTTAATACAACTAGTTCGGTAATGGCAATAAATCCTTTTTGATGGGAGAGCAATTTTTTGACACCGAAAATGTTTCCCCTTGGTGCAAGGCGATGTCAGAAACACAAATTTTGACTTTTCCTGCAAGAATGATTATCTTTTTGTGCTTAGGTAATTACTAAGGGAGTAATGGTTAGTCAAAATTTTACTTTTCACCACAAAGCTTATATTTCGAAAACTTTTTTCCACTGTAAGGCTTTGTTATAAATATTTTTTGAAATGGAAAATCACTAAGCAATGCTTCCCAAAATAATAGGAAAAAATATGCACATACTCGTCACCGGCGCCGCAGGTTTTATTGGTCATCCCCTCACTAAAGTACTCATAAGCAAGGGGCATAGCGTAGTAGGCTTAGACAATATCAACGATTACTATGATGTAAATCTAAAAAAAGCACGCTTGGCTGAGCTTGAGCCGCTGAAGAATTTTTCCTTTGCCTATGGGGATTTGGCCGATGATAGTTTTATGGATGCGCTTTTTGCCAAGGAAAAATTTACGCATGTGGTGCACTTAGCCGCACAAGCAGGTGTACGCTATAGCATTGAAAATCCACGCTCTTATATCCAGTCAAACTTGGTTGGCTTTGGGAATATCCTTGAAGGGTGCCGCCACCATAAGATTGAACATTTGGTTTTTGCCTCTTCCTCATCGGTGTATGGCCTAAACGCCAAGCGCCCATATAGCGAAGCCCATGCCGTAAATCATCCTGTAAGTTTGTATGCCGCCTCCAAGAAGAGTAATGAACTTATGGCGCACTCTTACAGTCATCTTTATAATTTACCATGCACCGGTTTGCGCTTTTTCACGGTATATGGCCCTTGGAACAGGCCGGATATGGCCTTGCATCTTTTTGCCACGGCCATTGTGCAGGGCAAGGCTATTAATGTCTTTAACGAAGGTAAAATGCAAAGGGATTTCACCTATATAGATGATATAGTTGAGGGTGTTGAGCGTGTGCTTTCCTTACCGCCAAAGCGCGGAGCAGGCAAACATGCTGATTTTGACCCACTGCAACCTGCGCCCGACTATAGCTTTGCGCCGTGGAGCATTTATAATATCGGGAATAATAACACCGTGGCCCTCGGCGATTTTATTGAAACGCTTGAGAAAAAGCTTGGCATTGAAGCCATAAAAAACTATATGCCCATGCAACCCGGGGATGTGGAGTCCACCCTTGCCAGTGTGGAAAATCTGTCCGCACTCACCGGCTTTACGCCTGCCACCAGCCTTGATGAAGGCATTGAACGCTTTGTGGCTTGGTATAAAGACTACTATAAAATTTAAGCTTTTTTGCTTCGCGCAAAATGTAGAGACATTATGAATACACAACCAGAAATCCTTGCCCCAGCTGGCGACAGTGCTTCTTTTTTGGCCGCTATGGCCGCAGGCGCCGATGCCATATATGTGGGATTAAAACATTTTTCCGCGCGAATGCAGGCTGAAAACTTTGGCGCAACGGAACTATCACGCCTTGTGGAGCTGGCGCATGCCCATGATACAAGAGTGTACGTGGCCATGAATACCTTACTTAAGCCCGGCGATATGAACAGCGCACATAACCTCGTGACACGACTTGCGCGGCAGGTTGAGGTGGATGCCATCATTGTACAAGATCCGGGTTTTATAAATATTGCGCGGCAAGCAAATTTTGATGGCGGTATTTACTTATCTACGCTGGCTAATATTACTCATCCAGCTGGCCTTGTGAGTGCGCGTAAACTTGGCGCAGATCGCGTCATTTTACCGCGTGAGCTCAGCCTTGATGAAATCCGCATAATGGGCGAGGCCTGCCCCGAGGGTTTGGAATTGGAAACCTTTGTGCATGGCGCCTTGTGTTTTTGCGTATCTGGCCGATGTTATTGGTCAAGTTATATGGGTGGCAAGAGTGGCCTGCGCGGGCGCTGTGTGCAACCATGTAGGCGCATCTACAAACAAGGCGGGCAAGGTCTTGCAAGGCAATTTGCCAAAGCTGAAGAAGAAGTAAGTAAGGCCAAATTGCGCGAAGTGCGCGGTAAGAAGTTTATGGATGTGCAAAAGGGGCGCGCGCCGCGCAAGCCTCAGCGCGTTGGCAAAGAGCACAGTGGGCGCTATTTTTCTTGCCTTGACCTCTCCCTTGATGTGCTCGCCAAGACGCTTTTGGACATTCCTAAGCTTACGTCTTGGAAGATTGAAGGCCGCAAAAAAGGGCCGCACTATGTGTATCATGTGGTGTCTGCCTATAAATTATTGCGCGATAATCCCAATGATTCTAAGGCAAAAAAAATGGCGGCGGATTATTTGGAAATGGCGTTGGGACGCACGGGCACCAAGGCTCGCTTTTTACCGCAAAAGCATACCATCCCAACAGACCCCAATGCTTCCACCAGCTCAGGTTTGCTCATTGGTAAGGTGGGCATAGAGCAAAGCGGCGAGCCTGTATTAAAGCCTTATAGGGATTTGATAGCCGATGACTATTTGCGAATTGGCGTTGAAGATCAGGCGTGGCATAGTACTTTTTCTGTGACGCGGCGCATACCCAAGGCCGGAAGCTTGCATTTGCGCTTGCCAAAGCACAAAACCCCCAAGGCCGGAACACCCGTCTTCCTTATTGATAGACGTGAGCCTGAGCTTGTGTCCATAATTAAGGATTGGCAAAAGAAATTAAATGCTTGCCGTGGTCGCAGTGGTGAGCCGGTACAGCGTGCTCGCTCATTTAATACGCATCCTGTCTTTGGCGAAAGTGCGCGTATTAAGCGTCGCCCAGATATGACTTTGCGTTCTGCCATGCCGCAAGGGCGCGAAACTCGCGGTGCCAAGGGTGGACACATGGCGCTATGGCTCTCACCAAAAGCACAAGAGCTGTCGCGCACCATTATTCCGCGTGTGGCGTGGTGGCTACCGCCGGTGATGTGGCCGGAAGAAGAAAAAGTCTTTACTCGCCTTGTGCAACATATGCTCAAAAACGGTGCAACGCATTTTGTATGTAATGCCCCGTGGCAAATGGAATTTTTTGCGCAACTCCCTAAGGGTATTTTTCAGGAAGAGCTAGACATTATGGCAGGTCCATTTTGTAATATTGCCAACGCTGCGCATTTAAATGTATTGAAAGATATGGGATTTACAGCGGCTTTTGTAAGTCCGGAACTTCCCAGCGAAGATTTACTGGCCTTGCCGGAGCAAAGTCCCCTACCACTTGGTTTTATGCTGGATGGATTTTGGCCGGTGGGCATTGCTCGCTTTGGTTTGCTTGGCGTAAAGGCCAATGAACCCTTTGTGAGCCCTAAGGGTGAAATCTTTTGGGCGCGAAATTATGGCGCCAATGTGTGGATTTACCCTGCATGGCCCATGGATTTTTCTGAAAAAAGACAGGTGCTTGAAAATGCCGGCTATAGCATGTTTGTGCGTGTGGTGGAAAATCCTCCGCAGAATTTACCCACCTTGCGCCGTGATGGTTTGTTCAATTGGGATGGGGAATTATTGTAAAACAGGCAGATTTTAATCGGCCGTAAATACACGAGAAAACGATGAACAAAGAGCTTTTAGATATTTTGGCTTGTCCGCGTTGCCATGGAGATTTGGCAATGAAAAATGACGATACTGTGGATGTGGGCTTAAGTTGCGCAGCTTGCGCTGTGGTTTATCCCATACGTGATGATATTCCAATTATGTTGGTTGAAGAGGCTATTCCTCTAGATGCATTTGAAAAAAGTTTGAAAGAAAACAAGGCCTAAGATGCGTATTCTTATTGCGTCAGATTTGCACGGTTCGCTGGAAAGTGCGCTTTTTTTACAAGAAAAAGCCAAGGAGTTACAACCAAATCTTTGCCTTTTGCTAGGCGACTACCTTTATCACGGCCCGCGCAATCCCTTACCGCCTAAGTATACACCGCAAGATGTGGCTGTAACCCTTGGGGCTATTCAGGAGACAACGGAAGTTTTGGCCGTGCGTGGCAATTGTGATGCCTTAGTTGATGAAGGGCTTTTGCCTTTTCCCATTACAGATAGTCT
>CAYJHU010000001.1:7629-28000 GCA_964369655.1 uncultured Desulfovibrionaceae bacterium
GGGAGCTTAAGTTTGCCAAAGCAAGGTTATCCGCGTTCCTATGGCTTGTATGAGGGTGGTACTTTTTCAATTTATACCATGTCTGGTGAAATGGTACTTAGTCATACCTTACCTTAACCGCAATGCGAAATTGAAATTCTTTAATATATTGTAAATATAAACAAAAAAACTATGACTGCAGAAAATAATGCCACTTCACCTTTATCTGTTAGCCTAACGCATTGCGCTTCTTATGAGCGCTCGCAAGTTGAAGAGGCAATGCGCCTTGTGCTAAAAAATAGCGGCATAATAGAAAGCTTTTCTCGCAGTTCCAAAATATTGGTTAAGCCCAATCTTTTGCGTGGGCAGGTTTTGTGTTGCGCTCATGCTGAGGTGGTACGGGCTTTGTGCTTGATTTTGCAAGAGCATGGTATGCAGGTAACAGTTCGAGATTCTTCTGCTTTTGGCTCTGCTCATAGTGTCTCTGAAAGCATTGGCTTAAGCGCGGCTCTCGCGCCCTTGGGGCTGAAAGTGCAAGAATTTCAAGCTACACAGCCGCTGATATTGCCGCATGGCTACGGCACATGGCATATTGGTCAAGAGGCTTTTGAGTCTGATGCAATTATTTCGGTGCCAAAGCTCAAGGCGCATCGGCAAATGCGTGTAAGCCTAGGAGTTAAAAATATTTTTGGCTGTATTGCCGGCATGCGAAAGGCCCTAGCTCATACCAGCCAAGGACGTACGCTGGAAATGTTTTGCGAAAGCATTTTAGCTCTTTATAAGGCATTGCCCCCTGTGGCATCAGTACTTGATGGCGTTTTGGCCATGCACAGAACTGGCCCCATGGGTGGAGATGTTTTTGACTTGCAATGCCTTGGCGCAAGCCTTAATGCACAGGCTTTGGACACAGCCATTTATAGTATGTTGCAGCTTAAGCCCGAAAGTGTACCTCTTTGGAATTATGCACGAAAAGCACAAGATGCCGCGGCTTTTGAGCAGAATATTCACTATACGGACATGCAGCCGTCACAATTTGACTGTAGTGCTTTTGCTTTACCGCAAGAGCTAATGCATGTATCTTTCCAGCCGCATAGGCTCTTAGCAAGCTTTGCAAAAAGGCTTTGGACGCGCTTTTTTTAGAGGGGAGTATGGCATTAATTTTACCTAATGAAACAGATATTTATGCACTTACGGACGATAGGCTGAGCCTTGGGCGACCTCTTCAGGAAGTGGCGGCGGCTTTGCTTGGCGCAGGTGTAAAAATTTTGCAATATCGTGAAAAGAAAAAGAAAGCTGGGCAAATGCTGGAGGAGTGTCGCCTTTTGCGCGCCATGACGAAAGAAGCAAATGCCTGCTTTATTGTTAATGATCACATAGATATAGCTATGCTAGTTGATGCTGATGGGGTGCATGTGGGGCAAGATGATTTGCCGGTGCCTGAAGTGCGGCGTCTATTGGAAGCGAAAGGGAAGCGCAAAATTATAGGCCTTTCCACGCATTCGCCGCAAGAAGCACGCGCCGCCAAGGAGCTGGGGGCAGACTATATTGGGGTTGGTCCTATTTTTGCCACCCAAACTAAGGAAGATGTGTGCGCTCCCGTGGGTTATGAATATTTGGATTATGTGGCAAAAAACTGCAACATACCCTTTGTAGCCATTGGCGGTATAAAAAAACATAATATTGCTGAGGTGGTAGCTCACGGTGCATATTGTTGCGCTTTGGTTTCTGAGCTTGTGGGCGCCAGCGACATTGCAGAGCAAGTGGCGGCGGTGCGCAAGGCTATGCAACAATAAAAAATTGAATCGCAAAAGTTTCATAAATATGAGGTTCTAATGATTACATGTCCTGAGGATTTTTGCCCTGATTTTTCCAAGGGCTTGGTGGCGGCCATTGCGCAAGATGCCGTTACAAAAGATGTTCTTATGCTAGCGTGGATGAATGCAGAGGCCTGGCAACAAACCTTGGAAACGGGTGAGGTGCATTATTTTAGTCGTTCACGCCAAAAGCTATGGCACAAAGGCGGAACTTCTGGGCACGTTCAGCGCGTTAAGCGCATTTGTCTTGACTGTGACAGTGATGCTGTTATCTTTTTTGTGGAGCAAGTGGGTGGTGCGGCCTGTCATACGGGGCATGGCTCTTGCTTTTATCGTGAACTTAAAAATGGCGTAGTAACTACTTGTAGTCCATATGTTTTTAATCCTGAGGAGATATATAAATGAGTCAACCAATCCTAAAGTTAGGCATTCCCAAGGGATCGCTTGAAGATGCCACCATCAATCTTTTTGAGCGTGCCGGCTGGAAAATTCGTAAGCATCATCGCAACTATTTTCCTGATATTAACGATCCTGAAATTAGTGCTTCCTTGTGTCGCGTGCAGGAAATCGGCAATTACGTGGTGGATGGTATTTTGGATGCCGGCCTTGCCGGACTTGATTGGCTCCAAGAGACAGGCGCCTATGAGCACTTGGTAAAAGTATCTGACCTTGTTTATTCCAAAACGTCCAACCGTCATGCGCGCTGGGTGCTGGCTGTTGCTGGGGACTCGCCATATCATTGCGCTGAAGATTTGGCGGGAAAGCGTATTGCCACAGAGCTAGAAGGTATTACTAAGGACTATTTTATTAATAAAGGTCTTGATGTTTCAGTATTTTACTCATGGGGCGCCACGGAAGCCAAAGTTGTGGAAGGCCTTGCTGATGGTATTGTTGAGGTGACAGAAACAGGCACCACCATCAGGGCTCACGGACTGCGCATTATTGACGAAGTCATGAGCAGTAATACGGTTTTTGTTTGCTCTAAAGAAGCGTGGAATAATCCAGAAAAGCGCCGTAAAATTGAACAAATTGACTTGCTTTTGCAAGGTGCGCTTCATGCGGAAAGCTTGGTATGTATAAAGCTTAACGCACCAGCGGACAATTTGACTGCAATTTTGGATAAACTTCCTTCACTGAACTCTCCTACAGTTTCGCCATTGCGCGATACTAAATGGCTTTCAGTAGAAACGGTTGTAAGCATTGATCTTGTGCGTGACCTTATCCCTAAATTACGTGCCGCCGGCGCCGAGGGCATTATCGAATATGCCCTTAACAAGGTAATTTAAGATGAAACCTTATGGTATGGATATACGCAAAAATACTATGACTGGACAGCAAAAAAAATCTACTGTTCCGAAAATGTCGAATGAGTCGTCAACATCTTCAGTCAAGGAAGACAAGTCCGAAAACTTTTTGGACTCATTGCCTGAGCTTCAGCCAGGTGAAGAGTTTCTTTTTGCCTGCCATGATGGGGTGCCCTGTTTTAATCAGTGTTGCGCTGAGTTAACCTTGCCGCTAACCCCTTATGATGTCATGCGCATGCGTGGGCACTTTGGTATGGAGAGCGAAAAATTCCTTAAAACACATACTATTATGCGCACTTTTCCGGATACCGGCTTTCCCTTGCCGCTCTTGCGCATGTTAGATACCCCAAAAGAACCTTGTCCTTTTGTTACGCATGCCGGATGCTCTATTTATGCCAATCGGCCTGGCGCATGTCGCACCTATCCTCTTGGGCGCGGCACTAAGCTAGATAGTGAGGGCAACGTGGCGGAGCGCTTTTTTATAGTGCAAGAGCCACATTGCAAGGGCTTTGATGAGGGTAAGTATTTTACGGCGCATACTTGGTTAAAAGATCAAGGGCTTGAGCCGTATAATGAATCGAATGATCGCTATATGCGCATCATGGCGCGTGTGAAAAAAAGAGGCGTGGCGGTGAGCCCCAAGATGGCAACCATGATAATTTTGTGCTTGTACCAGCTTGACCGTTTCCGTACTTTTTTGGCAGAAATGCAGATTTTTGCAAAATTGGAAATTAGCACTGAGCGATGTACATTGATTATGGCAGATGATGTAGAATGTTTGAATTTTGCTTATGAGTGGTTGGAGTTGGTTATTTTTGGCTCTTGCGAAACTCTTAAGCGTAAAGAATCATAAGATTTTTTTATGGACGGCGTTTTAAGCGTCGTTTTTATTTATTATGAACTTTACCCCATGAAAATTTAAATAGAACGGTAAGATTTTATGCCCTATCTTGACGCGCAAGGCGCACATCTTTCACATCCAAAAATCTGGCAAGCAGAGCAGCTTGTTGATATTTTGTCAAAGCTTAAGTCCGAAAATCGTAAAACCGATGGCGTGCCGGACGAGGCGCATATTGTCTTTACAAATGGGTGCTATGATATTTTGCACCCGGGGCATGTTGCGCTTTTGGCTGAGGCAAAAAGCCTTGGGGAAGTTTTGGTGTTGGCTTTAAATACTGATGCTTCCGTACGTCGCCTTGGTAAGGGAGCGGATAGGCCCATCAACACATTAAATGAGCGTGCTTTTATGGCGGCGCATTTAGAAAGCGTTGATTATGTAACTGCATTTAATGAGGATACTCCGCTTGAGATAATAAAGCTTTTGCGTCCGCATATCTTGGTAAAGGGTGGCGATTGGCCAAAAGAGAGTATTGTTGGGGCAGATTTTGTGGAGAGTTTAGGCGGCCTTGTTTATTCTTTGCCCTTGCTGGGAAAATATTCCACAACGTCTTTAGTTGAGAAAATTCGCTAAATTGCGTTAGTATCGCAATGGCGCATTGCGATACTTTTTAAATGTATTAATCTAAGCTCACATCATTGGTGCTTCTCATTCTTGAAGATGCGCCTAACTTATCTTCGTCAGTAATGCGGAGCCACAATCCCTCATGATTCGCCATAGCAAAGGGTGTCACTTGATTTTTGTATTGTTCAGCAGGGATAAGTAAGTAAACGGGTTTACTAAGATTATCTAGTACAAAACTTTTTTTTCCAGTTTTTGCAACCAGCACAGCATGACCGCCAACGTTGACATTATCATGCAAAAAAACAAGCCATAAATCTTTTTGAGGCCATTTAAAATATTGTAAGGCAAAATATTTCGTAATCGCGTAATCTTCGCAGTCTCCGCTTTTATTACTAATAAATTCTTCGGGCGTTGCCCAATGTTCATTTTTTCCGTAAAAATCCTTATCTTTTCTAGATGATATGCTATTAAAAAAGCCATTTACATTTCGTAAGGTCTTAAGCGGGTCATGCTTTTTTAGTGTAATGCTACTGAGCATTTTCCATTGCTGCTGATGATGTTTTGGTAAGGGAATATTGTTGCTTGCAAAAAGAGAATTATTATGACTTTTTCGAATCTCAGCCCAGCGATTTCGCATAATTTCTATTTTTTCTGGTAATTTAACATTTTCTACCAAAACAAATTCAACTCCAAGCAAGGAAACGCGTGGAGCATCTGCCGGCAAAGAAATTCTGCTTTCTTCTTTTTCTGCTAAGGCTAAAGAATTGAAAGTTAAAATTCCAAGAAAGCATAAAAAAATGCTAGAATATAAAGTTTTTATTTTCATATGAGCCTCATAGCAAAGTAAACTGATTTATATTTAAATACATATAACTTTCTATTTTTGTCAATCTATATGTTTAGATTTACTATAATTAGTAAATATTGCTATCTGCAACTGTAAAAATTAATTTATGCATTAGCTACTTCGTTCTCATTGGTAGTGCTTTTGCGCTTATTGTCATCAATGAGGAAGATTATCACCGTTGAAATAATAAGCACCGCACCAATCCAGCCTAAAAAGCTGAAGCTCTCGCCCCAAATGTACCATGCGGCAAAAATGGCAACCAATGGTTCAAATGTGGCAAGCACTGCCACCTTGGTAGGATGCAAGCGGCGTATGGCTTCGCAATATGCCCAGTACGCAATATAACAGCCCACAACGCTAAGTCCCAAGAGTGCAAGCCAAGCCTTAAGTCCTAAATCTAAACGTAAATCTATAAAGGGGAGTAAACATAAAGCCGCCACAAGATGTCCATAACCATATAAAGTAAAAGGAGAATAGCGCAACAAAAGCTTTTTGGTGACTATAAAGTGCGTAGCATATAAAAATCCGGATAGGGTGCCAAATGCAATGCCAAGTAAGGGTAGTGAACTTGTAAATGCGGTGGTATTTTCTTGCGATATTACCGGAACTATAGATTCTGTCACGTCGGCAGGCTGCGGAGAAAGAGCAATAAAGCTACAGCCAAGTAATGCAAGCCCAACGGCAATGCAGGTGATGAGAGTAAATTTTAAGCCTAAGAAAAAACGAGAGAAAATTGCGACCCAGGCCGGAGCGGTATAGAGTAGGACGGAAGCCAGTGCAGCTCCCCCTTCTTTTACGGCATATTGGTAGCAAGCAAAGAAACAGGCAATGGAAAACATGCCAAAAATGCAAATGCCAAAAAGATCACTTTTGTTTTGTATGCGGGCTTGCTTTAAGATGACTGCATGTAAAAATAGGCATATGCCTCCAATGAGTGCTCGCCAAAAGGCTACATCCACTGGTTCCATGCCTGTCTCCATGGCAAGACGACCAAAAATACCTAAAAAACCCCAACAACCTGTAGCAATAAAAATAAAAAAATACCCTGCATAGCGTGACATGGCGCCTTCCTTCATGCGCATAGTCATCTTTTATAATTATGCGCAAATATGATTTTTTAGCACAAGCTTGGTCAAAAGCATCAATGCACGCTCCATGGCCGGCTCATCAAAGTTAAACGATTCTGTGTGGTGTCCTCTATTTTCCTGACCCCACTCAATGCCTAACTGTATATAAGTGCCTTGTCCACCACTTTTTTGAACATTTTGCAGTAGCCAAGTAAAGTCTTCCGAAGCCCAAAACTTATCACATAGGGTAATTTGTTGAAAGGTAGACATTTTTTCTGCAATGCTCTGCACATCCTCTGCAATGTTTAAATCTGAATAACCATCTACACAATGGCCGATGGTTTTAAAGCTGTGCTCGCATGCCCACATTTGCGCTGCAGCTTGACAAATGCGCATGGCTTCATTGGTAATCCATGCATTGATTTCTTCTGTAAGGCCGCGCGTTTCACCCGCAAAAAAAGCCTTGGATGGCACCACATTAGGAGCGCCATAGCAATGCATTTGACCTACATTAACACGGCTTTGCCCCTCACCATGGCGCGAAATGGCATGCAGGCCTTGCACTGCATTACAAGCCGCAAGCAGGGCGTTGCGTCCCTCATGCGGTGCAAGCCCAGAATGAGCCGCCTTGCCAGTAAAGTTCACCTCAAAGCTGGTATTGGCTAAAAAATGCGTTGTGCCGCAAATGAGGCTATGCTTATTTCTGGCCTGAATGCCAAGATGTAGCCCATAAAGAAGTTCTACATTTTTTGTAACGCCTGCGCTAAGCATGGCATGCGCCCCTTGGGCTATCTCTTCTGCAGGTTGAAATATAAGACGAATAATGTAGGGAAAATCTGCAAGTTCTTTTCGTAAATGATGCAAAACCTTCGCCAGCCCAAGCCCAATGGCTGTGTGCCCATCGTGTCCGCAGGCGTGCATAACAGCGCTATTTTGTGACATAAAGCCATGCTGAGCAGGAAAATGTTCAGGTCTAGCACTTTCGCAAACTTCATTGGCATCAATATCAAAGCGCAAGGCAAGCACAGGCTTCGTGACTGTGCTTTGTCCAAAATGCATATCCACCCAAAGTCCGGTGAGTCCGTCGCCCATAGCTTCTACCAAGCGCGGATTAGCACCTTGAATAATGGCCCTTGCTTTTTCTTTGGCGCATTTTTCTTTGCTTGGCGGTGTCAGGCGAGACTTAGCGTCAATGGCCTTATCTCCTGTTACGAGCAAATACTTTGCCTCACCAGCAAGTTCGCCTTTAAGCTTTTCAAAAAATTCTATAATTTTGCTGGTTGTACGATATTCTGCCCAGCCCAGCTCAGGGTACATATGTAAATCGCGCCGAATATTAATTATTTCTGGCATGATGGAAGTTATTATTTCAGAGAATTGATACATAAGCCCCCACTATAAATAAGGTGAAAAAAGCCAGCAGGCAGCATGCATAAGGCGCTTTGGCAATCCACGCGATTCGGAATCTTCTAAGGTATACACATGGCTTTCTCGTTTTGTTTTGTCAAAAAAGTCCAACATTTTTTTGGCAAAGGGATGATGAAAGCATTCTACATTGAGCTCAAAGTTCAGGCGCAATGAGCGTGCATCAAAATTTGCTGAACCTATTTGCACATAATAGTCATCTACGATGAGTAATTTGCTGTGCGCAAAAGGTGGCTCTTGATAAAAAACATGCACTCCGGCATCAAGCAAGGAGGGCAAAAGATGAAATGTGGCGAAGTGCACCGGCAAAATATTATTTTTTGCCGGTAAAATAATGTCTACATTGACTCCGCGTAAAGCGGCGGCATTGAGAGCACCTACTACCTCATGCGTGGGCAAAAAGTAGGGAGTCATGATGCGCACATTTTTTTGTGCGGCAGCAATGGCAGAAAAAATTATGTCATGCAAGGGATCATTGCCGGTGCCGGGGCCATCAAGCACCATACGACAAAGCACTTCGCCGCCGGGGTTTTCTTCATAATTTGGGATGGTTTTACGCACAGGAACAGCGTAGTCATGGGTGCAAAAACCCCAGTCTAGCAAAAATGCTTCGCGCAATTCATCGACAATAGGGCCTTGGCAAAAAAAATGTATATCCTGTACGGAAAAATTCTTGTGCGATTGCTTAAAATAATCAGCAATGTTCATGCCGCCGGTGAAGCCACGATTATCAGCTACCAGCACTTTACGATGGTTACGCAAATTTACTGTTAAATTGGGTGGAATAATTCGAAATGGCAAAAATTCAGCCACTTGCACCCCTTCATTTCTAAGTACGCGCCACGGGCGTGACCAAGAATACCACTGTCCCATACCGTCAACCAAGAGCCGAACATCCACGCCCCTTTTGGCGGCTGCGCGAAGTGCGTCCACAAAGAGATTACCAACCTCCCCGCCATTGAAAATATAGGTGGTTAGGTAGACATATTCCTTGGCATTGTGGATGGCATCAAGCATGACCGTATAGGCTGCATCGCCAAAAAATAAGGGGAAAACACCATTGCCCGGCAATAATGGTTTAGTGGTGAGTTTTTCGCCCACAAGACTCATTCCTTTAAAGTTCACCGGAATGTAAGCCTGAGGTTTTGGCATAATGCTGACTTGTTCAGCTTTTGCGCTTTCAGCTATATGTTCAAGATTATCAGCTTTAAGCTTTGCACGGCGCATGAGCTTTGCGGCGCGGCTTTCAGCACGACCAATGCCAAAAATGGCGTAAAGTATGACCCCCACCCATGGCAAAAAAATTAAGGCCACTGTCCATGCAAGGGCAGAGCGGGGGTTGGTTTTAGTGAGCAATACGCGCCCTATTGCCAAGGCCGAAAGGCTGTAGGCAAGGGTCAAGGGGCCTAGTTGCAAAAAAGTGAGCAAATTAAAGTCCATGTATCCGCCCCACAGTTGGTGGTTACAATATCATGAAATTAAGCCTATTTTTACATTTTCAAAGCTGCTCTATTGCGTTGAACGCTAATATCAAGCTCCGGTAATAAATCTCCAAGAGCCGATAAATCCTTGGCGCGTGCCGCGGCCTCAACTGTACGGGCAAGGCGAGCAAGGGTACGCAAGCCAAATGAGTCAGCACTGGTGCTCATATTGCCGGCCGCAATTTCTACTCCAAAAGGATTGGCCATGGCATAAGAATTTTTGGCATCCATAAGCCAATTATCTAAATCCACAAGCAATCTTTCGATAGGCGATAAATCGTTTGTCTCTTGTAAAGGTTCGGTAGCAATGTCATAATTATAATTATGCCTGCTGACGCCGCCATCTCCATGATAGTTCGGATTTGTCGTAGGAGCTTCAACAGCTGTAGTTTTAGGAGCAGGCGTTTTTGTTGTTTCTACGCTAGACTGCTTATTATCCAATGCATGTGAGCTGTCTAGGTATGAACGTAAGTGTCGCAATTCTTCGCGCCCACGCTTTTCAGCATCGTCAGTACTTGGAGCTTGCGGGCTCAAGGATAAGGTTTGCGGCCCACTGCTCACTGCTTTGCTTGGCTGTTTTTCTGCATTGAGCGTAAGCGGAGCTGCAAGCGGCGAAGCCAAAGAAGTTTCTGCTTCTTGTGCGTGAGGCTGAAGCGCAGGTTTTACCTTTGGCTCTTTTTTGGGCATGGCCAATTTTGTGATACGCTTTTTAGCAGGTTCACTGGCCTTTTCCTTGGGCGTAATGCTTATGGCCGATTTTTGTATGGGCATAGGCTCGCCCACCCATTCCACGGCTTCATTGCTCTCATGTAGGGCGGGGGCTTGTGCTACGGCTTCATCTTGCTTTGGCCTTTGCGGCATGGTGAGCCTTGTTACTTTGCCAGAGACGCTTTTTTTGCCGGTCTGCGCAGTGCTATTTTCTTGTGCTACCTTACTGTCTTTGGCAGGTGTAGGTTTTTGGATGGGCATGGGCTCGCCTACCCATTCAATGGCATCGTGCGGGGCAGATGTCTTTGGAACAAGTGCTTTGTCCTCATCGCTTTTTTTGGCAAAAGGATTCAGCTTTGCTGGCGCTATGGACATACTCTTTTTAGTTGTTTTGGCTTTTGCTTTTTCTACGAGAGCAGAGTTTTTGTTTTCCTCAGTAGCTTTCATGGCGTCCGTAGTTTCCGTGGCAACCTTTTTAGGCATAACAAGTTTTTTATTTATGCCTTTAATGATTTTCCCTATTGCTTTTGAAGCACTTGGCTTGCTTTTTTCAGCTTCAGTGGGCGCTTTTTGGTCTTCCTGTTTTGCCTTTGGCGCTAATTGTATGCTAGGCACAGCTTTTTTAGAAGGCACCGGCTCAGCACTTTGTGCAGGTACAATTTTGATATTAGGCACATCAGAATACATTACAGGTGCTGGCTCTTGCACAGGTAATTGTGGCTCAGTGCTTTCTGATTCGGGCTCTGCTTTTTTGCCTAAGGCAATACGCATTTTAGGCTTTTCTTCTTTTGCTTGCGAAATTTTAGCTTTTTTATTCTGCACTTTTCTGGTGCTTATTTTCATTTTGGGCTTTTCGCCTTCAGCTTCTTTTTCGGGCTCGTTTTTTGATTCAGTGCTTTGTTGCATATCTACAAGCGAAGTAAGATACGCGGCATTGCTCTTATCTTGAGAAGGTTTAGGTCTTCTTTGTTGCCCATAGTCTTCATCGTCCACACCGGGAGCAAAGTTTTTGAAGAGAGAATTTTCAGCAGAATATTCATCGTTCCAGACAAAGCCTGTGCTACTTTGCTCTTGTGGCGTATCTGTTTGCTCTTCTTCTTTTGTTTCCTTTGTAGGACTAGGTTTTTGTAAATCCGGCTCAAAGGATAAGGACTCTGCTAGTGAAAGTAAGCTTGTTTTTTCCTTTCTACTTTCAGTGGGAGCTTGCGCAGTAAATTGTAAAGGCGCTTCTGCTTTCGCTTTTGGCTGTGCCATTTCTAAAATAGGTTCACCGGTATCAACAATATCATCATCTTCTGTTTGAGCTGTATCATCCTGAACTTGTTGAGGTTCAAGCTTTTCTGATTCTTCGGTACTTTCTGCACGTGGTTCTAACGTTTCTAGTTCTTCGATATTTTCTGCACGTTGAACTTGATTCGTAAGAATTTCCTGCACAGCGGTAAACAGGCCATGACGGGTCACAGGCATAGCAAATACATAGCTAAAGCCCATATCCAGCAAGGGTTGTTCCATTTCTGGGTCCATATAAATGGCCATGCATTCGGGGAATTCTTCGCCTCGAGCTTCACTGATTTGCCAAAGCCCATGCAATGCACCATGCACATGTCCGAGGGACATTCTTGCATCAAAAATAATTAAATTGGCAGAGTGGGCATTGTACATTTCAAGGAGCTCTTCCTCATTGCGAGCTTCTAGAACTCTCGGCATCTTTTCAAGGAAAAATCCCCACAATTGTCTTTCTTCCATATTATCTGAAAGCAAAATGATAGGACGTGGCTCATCTTGAGCATGTATATCATCTTGTTTTTCGGTACTTGCGCAGACTTGCAAATGCATGGTGAAGGATATGGAAGCACCTAAGGCATTGCTTTCTACACCTAAAAATCCACGGTAAGCAGCCGACAATTCCCATGCACGTGCCAGAGCTGTGACACTGCGGTCTTGAGGCGGTTTACCTGTTCCTGAGTCAGTAACGGTAAAGAGTAAGTGACCGGAATTCATGCTTTCCGGTACACGGCGCACATTAAGATGTACCGCACCTCGATGCGTTGAGCGCACTGCACTTTCCAAAAGCAAACGCAATACCAAGAGCAATTGATGCGCGTCACCCTTATAGCAAGGGGAAAGGTCCGGTTGCATAAACCACGAAAGGGCAATATTTTTTTTGTCGGCGCCTGGGGCTACGCTGTCATGGGCTTGGCGTAAGAGGCCTTGTAAATCAAAGACGCGTTCTTCTGTGCCTCCAAGGGCGGGGATTGCACGATGATTTTTGGCTGACGTATTGATAATAGTACAAATTTCGCGAGCTGTGCCCACAATGGAAACGGCCTTTTCGCGTGCTTCATTATCGAGGGTGCAGCCTTCAAGTCCGGCCACATCGCGCAATAATTGCTCCACCGGCCAGTGTAATTGTTCTTCAAGCTCAGCAATAATCTTTTTATGTCCATCGCTTCCATCTTCAGAGCTTTCTTGACTATCACTTTGGGCTTCACCGGCGGGGACAAGACGTAAGTTCGGGTCTTGTTCGATAAGGTCATCGATGGTTTCTTCCTTGGGGGCATAGCTTTGTTGCTCTGCATTTGCGCTGGCACTGCGGATGCTGGTGGTACCGGCAAGTACCAAGGTACCAAGTGCCAAAGCGCACAGTGGTATGGCGCTAAGCATTGCCATGGGTAAAAAGTCCATGCCTTCAAAGTGGGCTGGCTCATAAAGGCCCAACAAGGCAATGGCAACTCCAAGTGGAGGCAAGAGGCAAGCCAGCAGGTAGCGTTTTGCGCCGACAATGCCACTAAGCCATGCCCCAAGAGCTGTGGGCACAAAGAGTAACAATAAAAGCGGCCAAAGATTTAAATAACGTACTGTCCACGCAAAACCGGGCACCAGCGGCAATAGGGCGGTTGCTGTGCCGAGTAGGGTTAAGGCCATAAATTGTATGGCATAAATGCGCGAGCCATGGGTTCCAAGTAGGACATGGCGCCCCACGTGCGCAAATAAGATGACGCATAGACCGGGCGCTATGGCGCTGAGCATATATTCCATCGGCACATAGTTTAAGCCGCTGATGGGTATGCCATACATGGCGTAGTAAAGCACTGCGCCTGTATATAATGCCGCCCAATAGCGCCACTGACCTTTTTCGGTGAATCCGCGTAAAAGGCAAAGGAGCATAACTACGAATAGTGCCACAATGGCGGCAGGGGTGGCAAAAAGCTCATAGGATGTGGCAATATTGTGTGGGGTGCGCAGATATGGTGCAAACCAAATGCCGGGTATACCTTCAAGGCGCACATAGACGCTCATGGGTGTTTCACTTATGGCTGGCATAAGAAAAACAGAGCTTTGGCTTGGGCTATATTCGCGCCAGCTGACGCTTTCAGAGTTGAGTTCTTTTTCAAGGGCGTAGAGTTTTGCGTTTTCACCGGCGCCTTGACCTAAGTCTAAAAGTAAGGTTCGTGTCGGCTTTATGGCATCAACTTGTTGAGGGGCAAAATTAAGTTTGAGCCAAAGTGTCCCTTGGTTTTGGTGGATTTGCTTAAAATCAAAAGGAGTGAACTTAGCTTGTATTTCAGGTGTTTGTATTCTTTGGATGTCCACTTGACGAGTGTCGTCCACATAAACTTGCAAATACGGAAGTACCAGCAAAGATCCACTGGAAAATTCACTGGGCACTGCCTCAGCGGCCGTGACCTGTCTTGCACTCATAAAAGGAGATAATGTCAGCAATAAAAAAGCTAACAAGACCCATGGACGACATGTCCATAGGCCTACAGATTTGTATTGATTCATGGCTTTACTTGGCATCTTCCCCTCCAGTAAGACTACAAGTTATTTCAAATAAGACAGCCTCAAAATATGCTTACATAGAATTAATCAAATCCCGTACTGAATTGCCGTCAGAAGATTTTGCGTCGGGATTTATTTTTAGAAGTTGTTCAAACTTAGCGCGCGCCTCATCGGTGCGCTTAAGGTCAATATATAACACAACTCCTGCATTGAAAAGAGAATTTTCATGTTTAGGGTCAATTTTAGAGGCGCTTTCATAATTGGCAAGGGCAAGGTGTGGCTTTCCAAGCTCACGATACAAGGTGCCCCTGTCTGTGAGCACGTCAGCATTATTTGGGTCTATTTCTAGTGCCCTGCTATAGGCATCAATGCCATCTTGAAACTGCTTAACATCATAGAAGGCATGGCCTAGACTTATCCAAGCGTCAGCGTTGTTGGGATCTTGTTCCACAAGGGCGCGAGCGGCTGCGAGAGTTTGTAATTTTTCATCAGAGACAGCGGGAGTTTCTGCTTGCTTTTTTTCATCATCGGCAGGCGGAGTGCTGGGCTTTGCTTCTTCTTTCTCCTCTTTAATGTTATCGCCAGTCACAATACTATAAATGCCTATGATAACACTTTCTAGGTTTAAAGATCCATCTTCGCCATATATTTGATAAAAATGAGGTGCGAAATAAAGCCCGAGAACAAAGCCTATGGCAATTAAGAAGGACTGACGCTTTTTGCTTGGGGCAGAACTCGAGGTACCCCCCCTAGTATAAGACGTTCTATTATCAAGGCTGTAAACGCGATTTTGCTCTTGATTAAGCAGACGAATTTGTTCGCTGGTATCCATATGCTAGTCCTTGTTATAGTTTTTTATTCCACAGTTTTAGTCTCTGAAGTTGTGCTTTTTTCACTAACAGGGGCAGTTTCTTTTGCTTCATTTTCCACTGATTTTTCTTCTTGCTTTTGCGCAGGTGTGTTTGCTTTAGCTTTTGCTATGGCTTCAAGTGCCTTCTTGCGCTCGTCTTCAAGAGAGGCCTTTAAGTCTGTTGGTAACTTGGGTGTAGCTAAAGCTTTTTCTAAATGTTCTAGTCCCTTAGGCGCATTGTTCAAAAAATACATATAGAGCACAGCAAGACTATAACGTGCCGAAGCGTCATTGTCTATGCTTGCTACTTTTTCAAGGGCGGCGGCAGCTTCTTCATTTCTATTTTGACTATGAAGTGCAATACCAAGAAGATAATAGGGATGTCCTTTGCTACTGTCAATTGCAACGGCGCGGCGCAAAAAGGACTCTGCCCCTGCCCATTGCTCGGTTTGAATGAGCAAATCTGCCGTGTGCACAAGGGTTGCATAATTATTGGGGTCACTTTTTAATTCTTCCATATGGCGGCCAATTTCTTCGCTCAGAGCATCGGCTTTGCTTTGTGCGGCGCTTTGTACTGTTTGCGGTGCGTTGGGATTATTGCTTAAGCGTACAGTAAAGGACGTGACAAGCATGGCCACTACGGCGCCGGTCATAAGTGTAAGGATAAATTTACGGGAATATGGCAGTTCAAACATGATTATTACTCCTTACCCTCTTGATTTTTAAGATTTTCCATTTGCGCAATGCGTTTGTTTAAATCGCATTGCGTTTTAGCCATAAAGAAAATATATGCTCCAAGCCCTAGCCATACGGAGGCATTGGCGGCAAGTACCCAATGTATTTCGTTCATAATAATCCTCTAAATTTCGTCATTTTCCGAATATAATTCTTCGAGTTGTTCTTCGTGTATAAGTTGTTTTTGGCGCATGAGCACAAGGGCTGCCCAGACAAAACCAAAAGCGCCAAGGCAAACAAAGACTGTGACTTTCATGGCATCGTCCAGTCCGCCGTCTTTGGCGGCAAAGACCGCCGGATGGATGGAACGCCAAAGCCTTGCGGACAAAAACACCAGCGGCACATCAATGAAGGCCACAATGCCAAGCACTGCGCGAATGTTGGCGTTTTTTCTTTGTGGCATATCAAGGCCGCGTAAAATTAAATAGCCTGTGTACACAAACCACATAATCAGCGCCGTGGTTAAGCGTGGATCCCACGTCCACCACACGCCCCAAGAGTGCCTTGCCCAAATAGAACCGCTGACTATGGCAAGTCCGGTGAGGACAACACCCACTTCTGCGGCGGCTTTGGCCAAATTATCCCATTTTTGCGCATGCGTTTTGAGATAGGCAATGGAGGCCACAAAGACTACAAAAAAGCTTATTAGTGCCCACCAAGCCAGTGGCAAGTGGATATAAAAAATCTTTTGCACCAGCCCCATATGAGCTTCAATGGGGGCGTATATAAAGATAAACCACTGGCTTATGAGCATTCCTACGGCGCCCATTATGGCAAGAATTTTCAGCATTAATCTTCCCCCGCATAAATGTATTCAAAGAGCAATAGTCCTGCTCCTAAAAATAAAGCGTCAAAGGCCGCGGCTAGGCCAAGCCAGTTGCCCATGCCATCGGCTACTTGTGCGTCAAAGCCTCCTGCCCCAACGCCAATGCCAGCCAGCAAAAGCGGAATAAGCAAGGGAAAGAGGATAATACTTAAAAGTGACTCGCGTGCGGCCTGCCCTTGGGATATGGCCCCAAGTAAGGAGCCAGACGCCGCCATGCCCACATCAACCAAGAGCACCGAGCCCAAAGCCCATGCCCAATATTGAGAGATATTTTGCCCCAAAAAAACCAAGGCCGCCGGCAAAAATATTGCTTGCGCCAAAAGAATGAGCAAAAATCCCGTGATCCCCTTGGCAATCCACACCACTTGTAATGGTTGCGGCGCAAGTAACAATCCTTGACGGGCAGAGTTTGCTTCTTCTATGCCATAGAGCATGTTAAAAACCAGCACCTGACAAAAAGCTGAAGCCAGCCAAAAGATAGTTGCTGCCCCTTGCGCAGACATGCGTGTGCCAACCTCTTGCGAGAGGCTAAATACAAAGAGTAAGAGCAATCCAAGCATGAGCGCTTGCACAAGCCCATTGCCGCGGGCAAGGCGTAAATCCTTGCGTACCAATGCAAAAATAGCCCTTAACATGCCTTGTCCTCTACGCTTTCGTTAGAGGTGTTTAGCTGGCATAGCTTTCCCTTTTCAATATGGTACACAGCGTCTGCAATCTTTTTATGCGCTTCAAGGTCATGGCTTATCCACACAATGCCTGCTCCGCATTCTTTGGCCGCCAGCACCTCCTGCAATAAAATTTTGCTGGAGTCTTGGTCAAGGCCGGTGCTTGGCTCGTCTAAAAGCCATAGCTTTGGCTCAAGCATGAGCACACGTGCAAGATTTAAGCGCTGAGCCATGCCGCGCGAAAAAACGCTGGCTTTTTGCATGGCGTGTGGCAATAAGTTAACACGCTTTAAAACATCATCGATGGACTGAGTTCTTTCAGCGCTAAGTCCATACATATTTGCCCAAAATTGCAAGTTTTCCTGAGCTGTTAAGGCAGGATAGACAAAGGTAGCATGTCCTAAATAGCCCACTTCTTTTTCGTGTACATGGCTTTTTATTTTTCCAAAGCTAGGGCGCGCAAGTCCGGCCATGATACGCAAAAGCGTACTTTTTCCGGCGCCATTTGCTCCGGTGAGCAAGCTTATGGTGCCGCCGTGAAGGCTAAGGTTGACTTCTTTAAGGATGCAACGCTTGCCAAAAAACTTGCTAACTTTCTGCAATTCTAGAAGCATGGGTTTCTCTTGCCTGTACCTTTTAGTCCTTATTAAACTTTTGCTTAGTCTTGGGCGTTTTCGTCAGCTGCAGTATTCATCTTTCTGCGGCGCAGGCCAAATAGCGGGAAAAGACACATGAGCGTGCCACCAATCCACATCCAATTAACCAGCGGATTAGCGCTTACTTTCATGACTGCTTTATCATTATCGCTAAGACCAAGTAAGGTGGCATAAAGCTCGTTGCCAAGGCTAAAGGACGTATCCACCTCAGAAAATAGCATATCCCCAAACTTAAAGTATCTGCGTCTTTGCGGTGCCAAAAGCCCTACCAAGGTGCCATCTTCATCGGTGATTTGAATGCGTGCTTCGATATACTCAAAGGCAACGTTTCTGCCTTGAGTGATGTCCACAAGACCAACCTGATATTTACCCACTTGCACCGTTTGGCCTTTGCCAATGGTGATGTCTTTTTCGGTTTTGTATGGGCCGGAAAAAGCAACACCGAGCACAATGAGCATAAGTCCAAGGTGTACGCCATGGGCTGCCACGGCTTGCATATCCTTGGTGCCGATTTCCATAAAGAGCATCACCAGTGAAACCATGGCTGCTATGGCCGCCGCGGAGCCTACTAAGGCCGTGGGGTGGCGATAGTCCATTGCCCAAAGTGCCATGCCGCCAATTAAGAAAGCTAGGATTACAATGCCAATCTTTTTGACATTGCGTATGCCGCCATTCCACTTAAGCCAGGGGCAAAAAGCAAAAATAACGGTAATGAGTGCAAAAAATGGCAGGCAGACTTTATTATAAAAATCAGCATCAAGCCCTTGTGGTTTATCTGACCAAAGGGAAGAGATAATAGGCCAAAGGGTTCCAAGACAAATGATGATAGAAAGTGCAATTAAAATCCAGGCTGTTACCACCAGCATGCCTTCGCGACTTTCTAGCCCGGCAAGACCACGCTTGCTGTTGTAACCAACACAAGCAATGCCGGCGCAAAGCAATGTGCCAAGTACTACAAAGAGTAATAATGGTGTGCCTACGCCGCCATCGCCAAAGGCGTGGACGGACTGCACAACACCACTACGCACCAAATAGGTAGCAAAAAATGATGATACGGTAGTTAAGCCCATAAGGAAGACATTGACGCGCAAAAGTTTTTTGCGGCGAGCTTGGATAAGGGTAGTGTGCAGGGCCGCGGTGCCAATGAGCCATGGTATGATAGAAGCATTTTCCACCGGATCCCATGCCCAGTAGCCGCCCCAGCCTAGTTCCATATAGGCCCACCATGCGCCCAAAATAATGCCGGCAGTAAGGAAGAGCCACGCCCATAAAGTAAAGGGACGCGCCACATTTACCCATGAGCCTTCGTTTTCTTCATTGTCAGAAAGGCACTGAGCAAGGGCCAAACAGCTTGGAATGGCAAAGCCACCATAGCCCCAAAACAAAAGAGGAGGGTGAAAAATCATGCCGGGATTTTGCAAGAGCGGATTAAGACCATTGCCGTCAGCAGGCACTGGGCTTTGCTCAATGAAGGGATTGCTCCAACCTGTAAGCAGGAGGGCAAAAAATCCCATAATTGCAAGGAAAAATAACCAAAACCAAAGCTTTGTTTCGTCGCTGAGTTGTTTGTAAGACTTAGTATAGGAAAAGGCAGTACCGCACACAGCCACCGATAAAGCCCAAAAGAGTAAGGAGCCGGGTTGACCTGCCCAAAAGGCGGTAAGGCGATAAAATACAGGTAGGATTTTATCAGTATACTTAGCTACATAGACTAAGGAAAAGTCATTCCAATACAGGGCATGTAAAAGTAAGGCGCTGGCCAAAACCAATGCAGCGGACATGATTGTTTGTGCTTTTTCAATGATAAAAAGGCCATTACCTTTGCCTTGAAAAAGGTTAGTAGCCGCCACTAAGGCGCCGCCAAAACAACAGAGCATAGCTAGCACCAGCATGCTATAGGCAAATACGTACATATTTACTCCAAATTCTTATAGTAAAAATCAAGGTGGGCAGACCTAAAATTGCTGAAAAGCACAAAGCATTTCATTTTTAGGTAACTTATGTTTTTCGGTTTTCCTTTTGATACTTTGAAGGACATTTAGTCATAAGGCTTTTGGCCGTGAATGAACCATCGGTGCCAAGAGTGCCCTCAATGATGACTTCCGCTCCGGCCTTAAAAGTGTCCGGTACTGCGCCTTTGTAATAGACCATCAAAGTTTTTGAGCTATCGTCTGCATCAACTAAGCGAAAATTAACACCGGGGCTGTCGTTGAGCATTGATAAGTCCTTTTCGGCCACAGTGCCAAAAAGGCGTGCGGCTTGGTGCTTATCGCTTTCAACAGCTAAGGCTTCGGATACATTGAGAAAATAGACACTATTTTCGGATAGGCCAGAATATACTAAGTAGCCGCCGCCACTTAGGAAAAGTAGCAATGCCACAATATACATGGGGGTTGAGTTCTTTTTTGCCATATATACGTCCTAGGCACACAAGAAGCTTGCATGCTTAATGAGAGGGTTTGAGGGGTGTATAAAATTTCAGTAAATGTATGTTCCCAATAAACTAAATTTACATAGTTAGCAAGTAAGAATTGTTCCTACTTAGTGCTAAAAGTCTGAGAAAATAACTGATTTTGAGAAGTCTTTTCATAATCAGCGGCATGTTCAAGTTTAATGTTTTAATAATACAGCTAATTAGCTATTTTTAGCCGCACTGATTGTTTCATTTCGTCTAGTACGAGCTAATTCTTGTAAATCTGCCACGGAGTCGCTTTCGTCAATGATTTCGCGCCCTAAAATTTCTTCGAGCACATCTTCAAGGGATACAAC
>CAYJHU010000001.1:28100-31476 GCA_964369655.1 uncultured Desulfovibrionaceae bacterium
TCAAGGTTAGCATCTAAGGAAAAAACCACAGTGCGTGGAGTCATGATATCTTTGACGTGCTTGCGTTCAAGAGAAAGTACGTTGCCAATGGTTTTTTCGGCATAGACTTGAATACTTCCGGCTTGGCGCGAAAGGCTGGTCACTGCACGGATATCATCTTCAGACATGCTGTTGGCATTGTTGCTTGGCGAGATAAGGCGTGTAATAAAAGCAGAAAACCAAATAATGGGGGTAAATAATTTTGTTACCAAAAATAATGGTCTTGCCAAAACCGTGGAAACGGGGTTGGCATAAAGTACTCCGGCGGTTTTTGGGAGAATTTCCCCAAAAACTAAAACAAGGCAAGTAAAAATTGCAGCAAAAACGCCCATATAAATAGAGTCAAAAACAGCAGAAAAGGCTGCACCCGCTACGGCAGAGCCTGCTGTATTGGCGATGGTATTTAAGGTAAGTACAGCTGCAATGGGACGCTCCACTTGAGAGCGCATTTGGTAAAGAAGTTCTCCGGAAAGTTTGCCTTTATTTCGAAGCGATTCAATGTGTGCCCATGATACAGAGTAGAGCATGGTTTCCGTAAGGGAGCACACCGCAGAAATAATCAAAGCTAATCCTACGGCAAGTACCAATGTTAACATATGTTTTCCTCTAAAAAAGTAATAATATAAGATATAAACCCTAAATTAAAATTCCGCAAGCAATGCGCAAGGTTTTTTCTTATTTTTTGTTGGTGAAAAAATATATGAGGGGAGTGAAAAGAATAAATACTCATGGGGGTGCTTAAAAAGCTCCCCCATAAAAGTAGATGATTAAAGATAGTTGAAAAGGTCTGAAGGTAATATCCTGTTATTCAAGCATGTATTTGATAGGATTCACAGGGACGCCGCCTACACGAACTTCATAGTGCAAGTGCGGACCGGTGGTGCGGCCAGTCATGCCAACACGCCCAACCATTTCACCGCGCTTGACCTTTTGTCCAACGCTCACACTGGCAGATTGCATGTGGGCATATTTAGTAATAAAGCCGCCACCATGATCGATAGTAACCACAATGCCATACGCTCCGCTAAAGCCTGCTTGGGTCACAGTGCCCATGGCTGAAGCAACGATTGGCGCCCCCACTCGTCCTTTAATATCAATACCTTTGTGGAAGCTTCTGCGACCACCAAAGGGTGCCCTGCGGTAGCCAAAGCTGGAGTTAATTCTGCCATGTAAGGGCCATATGGAAGGCTTAGTGGAAAGCTTACTTTCCATGACACGCATGGCCTGCAATATTTCTTGTTGGTTGACTTCTTCAAGATTGATGTCTTCGGATAAAAGCTGCAAAAAGCGTTGCATGCGGCGAGCCATAAGGCTTGGGCGATGTAGGGGTAAGGAAGAAGTTATGGAGTCTTCATCGCGCGATCTGTCTACGGTACCAAGCTTTGTGTTCAAATCAAGCATATGCCGAATTTTTGCGTCAAAGCGCTCAATACGCAAGACATCACGAGAAATAAGCTGAATTTTTCCTGCAATGCTTATGAGTTGTGCGGCTTGCTCATCAATGGTTTTTTGCTTGTCTTCAATTTGGCTCTTGAGGTGTCTGTTGGCTAAATATTCTTTCACAAGAAAAACATTGCCAACCAAAAAACCTAAAACAATCACACCAATGACGCACATGAACCAAATACGCACACGGAATTTTCTACTTTTACCGCCATCTCTAAAGATAACTATATGGTGTTTTCCAAGAAACATGTAACCTCTTATGAAATTTTATCAAAACGTGTGATAGTAAATAATGGCGCTCAAGCTTTGCGTCAAGTGTTTTGGGGGTAAAAAAATGCTTAAGGGGAAGGAAAAGCCTATTTTTCTAAGCCCTTTCCTTCCCCGCAAATCATTGAGAACTTTATTGTACAGGCTTTTGCCACACAGTGTGGAAGCCATAGCTATCAGCCGGTGGCAATTTAAGGAAGTTGATAATTTCCTTATCCACGGCTTTTAATCTATTTTGAACATGCGAAGACTTGCGTAATCTTGCAAATAACGCAGGGTCAACACCGGCCACGGAAGCATCTTCTTGCATGGAAAGAGCGCCAAAGCGTGTGGGAATGAGCTCAGCGCGCACGCCATATTGCATTTCCACCCATAAAGGAGCGACAGAAATTCTTTCTAATTGCAATGCCTTATCTGCATCTTCCTTAAGGTCAACAGCTAAGATAACTGTACGCTCGCGTGGCAATGTGCGCTGGGAAGAAATAAAATTGCCAAGCGACCAAGCTACAAATTGACGCTTGCCATTTTTTTCTATGACTTCCATTGGTTGCAAGATGTGTGGATGGTGACCCACGATAACATCAACGCCGGCGTCAAAGCACTTCTGTGCCATGGCTTTTTGCGAAGCATTGGGCTGATTTTTGTATTCTGCGCCCCAGTGAAAAGAAGCAATAATAAAGTCAGCGCCACGGCTACGCAAATTTTGTACGTCAGCGGCAATGTCCATTTCATTTAAGATAGGCACATACACCGGCTCTTTGACACTATTCAAAGGACGGTTGCTGCCATAAGTCCCATTAATAAAACCAATTTTATGGCCTTTTACCTCTACGATGGGTAATACCATGCTTTCTTTAGATTGACTAATGCCGGCAGTGGTGAAGCCACGTGATTTTAGGTAGCTGTCCGTGCGAAGGCCGGCGCGCACATTGTGGTCGAGGATATGATTATTAGCCAATAAAAGTACATTAAATCTGACTGCTTGTAATGCGTCGGCCAAAGTGTCCGGCGAGTTAAAAAGCGGATAGCCCTTATAAGGACCAACGCCCTTAAGTACGGTTTCCAGATTACCGATGACCAAATCGCCATGCAAAAGATGAGCTACATTGGCAAATTGTGGGAGAAAATTGTAGGGTGTTTGGCTATTGCCACGCGCTTTAGCAATGTCCAGTTGCTTGTCGTGCACCATTATATCCCCAGTGAAAACAAGGCGAATGCGATCCGGCGCAGTATTGTGCGCGCTGTGCATGCTTTGTGTTGTTCCTTCGTTTTGTGCTACGCACGCAGAAAGTGACAAAAATATGAGGGGTAATGCCAAGAGCACTCCCAAGGAATGCGCCCACGTACTTTTTTTCAAAGACATAGAGTACCTCTTTATTGTTCAATGATTTTAAAATATTACCTTGTGGTCTTTAGTTTCATGATTAACTCAATAGCTTAAAGCGTGCTAAATGTCCAACTTTTGTGCATTGAGGAAAGATTTTTTTAGGTTGGTTGGGTTTGCTGGGGGAAAACTTTTTACGCGAATTTTCTTTGCAGAAAATTCTAGAGCATTTCTTTTTGGCTGTACTGTATTTGGGGGATGGATAATGGGCGCGTTTTGAAAGGGGTGGGGGTGCAGGGG
>CAYJHU010000002.1:0-5248 GCA_964369655.1 uncultured Desulfovibrionaceae bacterium
TTATTTTTTGTGTAAGTGTGGGCTTTATACAGCAGATAGAAAGAATTGAAGAACGTTTGAAACGCTTGATTCATATTGAAAATAATGAAGCAGAGCAAAAATTTTTAGACGCTTTTAATGATATTAATTATTATAGTAAAGATTTCTTTAAATTTTAGTTCAAGAAAAAAATCTACCATAATAAGCACACCAAAGTATTTTCCGTAAGGAAAATACGCGTAAAAAGTCTTTTGAAAGGCCTACTCAACGGGCGGCGTAGCCGTTTACGTTGGCGAGCTTGCGAGCCTTACGTAAATAGAGAGCAAAGCGGGTTTGGGGAAACTTTCTTTCAAGAAAGTTTCCCCCAAAGAATATACTTAGATATAGAATATAAAGGTCATAATAGCAAAGAGCGGTACAAGAATACCAAATGACCAAGCCATATATCCGAAGAAGGAAGGCATGGCTACGCCTTGGTCTTCAGCAATGGAGCGTACCATAAAGTTAGGAGCGTTACCAATGTAGCTGTTGGCGCCCATGAACACAGCACCGGCAGAGATGGCGGTAAGTGTCATGGCAAGGTCGCCCATAAGCGTTGTAGCGTTGCCACCGGCGGTATTAAAGAACACCACGTAGGTAGGAGCGTTATCAAGGAAGCTTGAGAGCATACCGGTTAACCAGAAGTACACATAGTTAACTGGTTGTCCGTTGGCATCTGTAACGAGCTGAATGAGCGGAGCAAGCGCACCGTCCGTGCCGGCCTTAAGGATGGCAAGACAAGGAATCATGGACACAAAGATACCGAGGAAGAGCTTGGCTACTTCTTCGATGGGTGCCCAGTTAAAGCCGTTCAGGTCGCGATTTTCCTTGGTGGTGAACTTTAAGGAAAGTCCGGCAAAGAGTAATAATACGAGGTCGCGAGCAATGTTTTGGCCTTCTACTACGACGTGGAAAATGGTGATTCCGCCCCATTTTACATAGCCTGAAGCAAGCACGCCAAGTACAACGCCTACGAGGAAGATTAAGTTAATCTTGCCGTCAAGGCCAAGTTTTTCACCGCTAGCGGCGCTTGGTGGTACTGGGCTTCCTTCTTTTTTGAAGAGGAAAGTGTCAAGGGCAAAGTACAGGGCAAGTAAGATTACAGAAAGGAAAACCATTTGAGTAAAGAGTGCGCCTGTGGTCCAGAAAAAGCTTACGCCTTTGAGGAAGCCAAGGAAGAGCGGTGGATCGCCGAGGGGCGTTAAAGAACCGCCAATGTTGGCCACAAGGAAGATGAAAAAGACCACGGAGTGTACTTTATATTTACGGTGCTCGTTGGCGCGTAAGAGCGGACGAATAAGCAACATGGCCGCGCCGGTGGTGCCCATCCAGCTGGCAAGCACAGTACCTACAAGCAAGATCATGGTGTTAACCATGGGTGTTCCCACAAGGGTACCTTTAAGGCGTACACCGCCTGCCACGGTAAAGAGCGAGAAAAGCAAAACCAAGAAAGAAACATATTCTAAAAGCATGGTATGCAAAAATTCGTATAAAGTAATGGAAAATCCATAGACTATGGCACAGGGCACCAAGAAAGCAAGACCCCAAAATACTGAGATTTTACCAAAGTTATGGTGCCAAAAATGGGGGGCAGCTATGGGAAAGATAGCAATGGATAAAAGCATGCAGGCAAAGGGAATGACCCACACGGCTGAAAGCTCAGCACCTGGAATGTGCGGAGCGCCCTCCGCGGCAAGTGCCAGCGAAGGCAAAAGAGTTGTTAAGCATGCAAAGAGCATGGCAATCATTTTTGTCATATTTTCCTCCATACAAAAATAGTTGATTAGCTCACTAGTTGTTATCTGTAACTTGGCGTTTTGGCAAGTAAATTGTGCACAAAATGTATTATTATGGAAGATTTTCTTTGCGATATTTCGGGCGACTATGGCAAAATACTGAAATTATAGAAAAACAAAGCCTTGCCTTTCAGCCTGTTTTTTGCAACAACTCTTGTTACAACTATCAAACAAAGCAAAGGAATGTTTATTATGCCTAAAAACCCCACCGCTGAACGTCGCGCCCGCGTCGAGGAAGTGCTTAGCCAGCGCCAACCGGATTTGACCCTTGTGCTGGCAAATATCCATGACCCGCATAATGTTTCGGCTATTTATCGTTCATGTGATGCCTTTGGCGTGCCTGAAGTTCATTTATATTATACAGATACTGCTTTTCCTACTTTGGCAAAAAAAACATCTGCCTCGGCTCGTAAATGGGTAGATTCTGTACGTCATAGCGATAAAGAAAGCCTTTTTTCCGCCTTGCGCGCTAAAAATATGCAAATTATTGCAACTGCGTGCTCACCCACCGCAAAACCCTTGCGCGAATGGGATTTAAGCAAGCCTACCGCCATTATTATGGGCAATGAGCATAGCGGCGTAGCCAAAGAGCTGGCTGAGGATATTGACGGTGAAATATATATTCCCATGCGCGGTATGATTCAAAGTTTTAATGTGTCGGTGGCGGCGGCGGTGTTGCTTTCAGAAGCATCACGCCAAAGAGATTTACTGGGACAGTATGCAACTCGTCAGTATGATGATGCGGAATATGCCCGCAGGCTTCAGGAATGGCTTGATAAATAATATTGTGGGTGGCTTTAGACTTTAAGGTTTACCAGAGTTCCAAGCATGTCGTCGGCGGTATGCACTGTAACCACATTGGCTTCAAAGGCGCGCTGATAAATGATGCTATTGACTGTTTCGCGGGCATAGTCGGTTTGCGTTGGCACAAGTTCAGTGTGCGCTTGTACCTGATAATTTCCGCCGTCCACAAATTCTGTATGCAAATGGGTTTCGCGCTCAATATTAGTCACATTGTAGGCGACGCTTTGCATGCCTTGGGGATAAGCTTGCAGGGCAGAAGATGCAGAATTTATAGCAGAAATCGACATAATAAAACCTCTTGTCAGCTCGCAATGCATCAAGCTGATTTTTCCTCTATGGCATGAGGCTCTTAAAAATGCAAGCCTTAGCTGACCGTTGAAAAATTTTCAAAAAATATGTAAGGTCTTGCTAATATACAAAGGCTGTTTAGGTTTAAGAGCTTTCTGTGTATTAAGTATTGTAATGTTAGCTGTTTATGTTTTTTGCAGCCAATGTCAATGTTGAGACTTTCTGTGTAAAAATATTAATCACTAAACGATTACTTGCAAGTTTTGTGGACATAATAAACAAATAGGGAGGCATTATGAAAGTTTTTTTTCCGCTACTGTTGTGCATATTTTTAGTTTTACCGGGGTGCGCTAACATTAAAGACGATAGAACCCGCACCACCACAGAAGGAGCCTTAGTGGGTGCCGGTGCCGGAGCTGGCATTGGTGCTATTATTGGGCATTTTGCGGGCAGTGCAAAAACAGGTGCGCTTATTGGTGGCCTGTTGGGCGGCGCTGTGGGCGCTGGTGTAGGCGATCATATTGCTGATAAAAAAGAACAATATGCCACTCGTGAAAAATGGCTTGATGCCTGCATTCTCAGTGCTACGCAAAAAAATCGTGAGCTTGCTGCCTATAGCCACAAATTGCGTCAGGAGGTCAGACAACTTGATAAAACGTCTTTCGCTCTTTCAAAGCAGTATAAGCAACAGCAAATCAATAAATCGCATTTACGTGGTGCTTTAAAAACCTATGATGCCAAGAAAAATGAAGTTGATACTTATATTGTTTCTGGCCAAAGAGAAATTTCAAAGCAAAAACAGGCGCTTGCAGATGCAGAAAGAAACAATAATGTGCGTGAAGCCGAAAAGCTTGATTATGAAATTTCACAGCTTGAGCAAAGGGTAGATGAGCTGCGTGCTACATCTCATGAAATTTCCACCATGCAAAATAGACTTTCAGTTTAACATCAGCAAAAAGGTATAACAATGCGACAAGTAACAATAAAATTTCTATTAATTGGAGTGGTCTTTCTTGGAGGATGCGCAACTACGACAGATCCCAGTAAGGGAGGTTTATTTTCGTACAATCCTGCCGCCTATGAAAGACGCTTAGATGAGCGCGAAAATTATCTTGCCGATGCTGAGGCACAGCATAGGAGTGAGCAGGTTCGTGCGGCTTCTTTGGAAAGTGAAGTAGACTATAAGTCAAGACGTGTTTCGCAGCAACAACAGCAAGTTAATAACTTGCGGGCCAGTGTTGCACGCGATAGGCAGCGTTTAGCACAGGCCTCAGCTAGCAGCAATGATGGTGGCTATGTTGTGCTACAACAAAGAGCGGCTAGTCTTGAGAGTCAAGTTAATCAGGCCGAAAAAAATCCTAATCTTGATGCAAAAAGGGCAGAGCTTGCAAGATTGCAAAGAGAGCATGCCAACTTGCAACGTGATATAAATGAGATGATTTCTGAGTAATAAAGTCTTATAATTATACCCCCTTGCTCGATATTATGTCGAATCTAGGGGGTATTTTTTTATCTATCAAAGTATCCGCTTATCTCTTCTTCTTCCACTATTACTGCATCATTAAAGCCATGTGCGGCCAAAATCTCATGTATATTTGTGTGCGAAACTGTATGTGCCACGGTTTGCAATACAATTTCAGGACACAGACGCAAGCGAAATTCGCTTAGTCCTGCTTGGCGTAAGGCATTTTCCGCACTGTCAATGCGCTGTAGCGTTGCACTCTCTACCTGCATGCCATAGTTAAGCCTTGTAAGCAGACATGGGCTGGCTTTTTGCTCAGGCATTTCTAGTTTTGTTTCTTGAGCAAGGGCGCGTACAGTGCTTTTATCTATGCCGCTTAGGGCAAGGGGGGAGAGGATGGAAAACTCTTTAAGCGCACCAAGTCCGGGGCGAAATTGTTTTAAGTCGTCGGCGTTGGTGCCGTCGCACAGCTTACGTCCATCAAGCATGTCATGCGATAAAATACTTTGTATTAAGAATTTTTTACAATAATAACAACGGCTTTTGTAGTTGTCTTTTACTCCTGCAATGGTGCTGACGTCAATGTCTATCAAATGCAGGGGTAAATTACATTTTTTTGCAAAGGCTATGGCAAATTCAGTTTCATGCCTTGGGATATGCGCTCCTCTTGCGTGAAAGAGCACAATATCACAGCCGGCACTTAGCGCGGCATGTGCCACAAGGCGACTGTCCAGTCCGCCTGAATAGGCAAGCGCCAGTGGGCCGCTTGCTTGCAAAGTTTCTTTTAGTTTTTCCCAAAGTTGTTGCATGATTAAGAGCACTTCTGAAATTATTTTATTCTTAATCGCACTTTTGCGCCGCGCTTTGCCATATGCTCTTT
>CAYJHU010000002.1:5348-14132 GCA_964369655.1 uncultured Desulfovibrionaceae bacterium
CCGCCATGAATGACAATTTCATATCCACTAGGAATTTCAACACTTTTGGGGACTTGCTTCACGTCCATGCCAACAACTATGGCTTGTGAGCCAAAGGCTTCGGCACCTGCTGTTATGAGCTCTGGCTTGGTGACAGCAGAGGAGTTGATTGATACTTTTTCCGCACCGGCAAGGAGTACTGCGCGCATGTCTTCAACACTGCTTATACCACCGCCAACGCTGAAAGGAATGAAAATTTCTGCGGCAACTCGTTCAACCACGTCTAAAAATATGCCGCGCTTTTCGTGGGAGGCTGTAATATCATAAAATACTATTTCGTCTGCGCCTTCTTCATAATAGCGCTTTGCCGTTTCTACCGGATCACCAATATCCACATTGCCTTCAAATTTAACGCCCTTGGTGAGTCTGCCGTCGCGCACATCAAGGCAAGGAATGACACGTTTACTCAGCATGTGAACCACCTTTCTTTTTAGCATCGCAATATGCATTAAAATTTTTCAAAATTTTTAATCCCGGCTCGCCGCTTTTTTCCACATGAAATTGCAAAGCCCACAAGCCATCTCGCCCATAAATGCTGCAAAATTCCATGCCATAATAGCTAGTTGCAATAATAAGTTCTTCTTTTGGCTCCACATAAAAGCTATGCACAAAATAAAATTCCGCATCATTTGGCACATCTTGAAGCAGAGGAGAGTCTTGTTTGATGTTAAGTCCATTCCAGCCCATATGTGGAATACGCACAGCACTGCCGTCTTCTTCTGTAAGGCCATCGGGAAAACGAAAGCAATTTCCTGCTACAATACCAAGAGTCTTTTGATTATTTTCTTCGCTAAAATCTAAGAGAATTTGACAACCAAGACAAATACCAAGTAAGGGTATGTCACGAGCGATACAGTCTTTTAAGACCTCAGCCATGCCTGTTGCCTCAAGGTGTTGCATTGCTTGACCGGCTGCGCCAACGCCTGGAAATATGATACCATCGGCACTTTGCAAAACTTTTGGGTCCGAGGTGATTATAGAATCAATGCCAACGTTCGTAAGCGCGCGCTTAACGCTGGTCTGGTTTCCTGCTTCATAATTTAAGATTGCTAACATGCGTATTCCTTTGTGTGAATTGTGCAATTTAATACGCCTTTTAACATAAGTTGCTTCAACATGCTAGCACGAGTAATGGCTTGATATTATATATTTTTTTATTAAGTTTGCTCATTTGTTAAATGTGACTTGACATTTATGCAAAATACAAGAAATCTTAGGTTCTATATTGTATATTCATAAAAGTTCTCATATGTAAATGGAGTATTTTTACTTTATGAATATAATTAGCATCTTGTTATACGAAATCTTTAACCGGCACTATGCCAAGAGAGGTGTTTAATGAGTGATCGTGCAGCCCGCAAAAAAGTTATTATTGAAGCGCTTAATACCGCACGTGCTATGGAGTTACAGGCTATTCATCAGTATATGAATCAACATTTTAAGCTTGATGACCAAGATTATGGCGAGCTTGCAGCAAAGATGAAGCTTATTGCCATTGACGAAATGCGTCATGCTGAAGCCTTTGCAGAAAGAATTGTAGAGCTTGGCGGCGAGCCAACTCCGGAGCCACATGGCCCTATTGTTAAAGGGCAAGCCATTAAAGAAGTGTATGATTTTAACGTAGAAGAAGAAGAAACTGCTGTTGAGACTTATAATAAATTTATTACCTTGTGTAAGGAAAATAATGACATTTTAAGCGCCAAGCTTTTTGAGCGTATTACAGAAGAAGAGCAAATGCATTTGACCTATTTTGAAAATATCGCCAACCATATTGAAAACTTGAAAGATACTTTCCTTTCCAAAATGGCAGGAACACCTTCAAGCACAGGACCTTCTAAGGGCTTTGTTGTCCTTGCCAATGGCGGCGCAGATAACGCTTAAAATTATTATTCTTCTAATTGAAATGGCTCTTGTGATTACTTGCAAGAGCTTTTTTTATTTTAAACGATTTTAGGCAGTCCATATGCATATAAAAAAGGGGTACAAAGTTTTCACTTCGTACCCCTTAAGAGTTTTTTTTACTGGTCAGTTAGATAGCTTATGGGAACAACCAACGTCCATCAGCATAGGCGATGACTTCAGACATATTCGTGCTCTTTTTTGATTGGCAGGGAGCCTTCATGGCAGCTGCCTTTGTAGCACCAAAGCAAACATATTCTACTTGCTTATAGCGAACGATGCCTACTTTCACTACGCCTTCAGACCTACGCACTTCCGTGGTAAATTCTGTAGGGTTCACACTATTATAATACGCTACATACCCGGAGCCTTCCTTACGTACGGCTTTACTGGATTCTTTTGGTAGCACATTCCTAGCGATCTGACTTACCAATTTCTGGCCAACAGCTTTCAAGGATTCTTCTGCGGCCAGTGCCACTGAAGCATTTGTCAATGAAAGTCCTAACCAAAGGCCAAAGCAAACACTAAGGCTTATTAAGGCTTTTGAACGATTTTGCATATTTGACCCTTAATCTTATTTCATTAAATGGTTTCAGTGTTAGTTGAATTTGGCCTAGCGGAAGGACAATTCAACGCGACGGTTCAAGTAACGACCTTCTTCGGTCTTGTTGTCATACTTGTAGCTCTTGCCACGGCCGATAGCGGACATGCGGCTAGCAGATACGCCTTGACGGGCGAGGAAAGCTTTAACAGCGTTAGCACGACGTTGGGAAAGACCCTTGTTGTATGCGTTGGAACCAATGTAGTCAGTCCAGCCTTCGAGAACAACACGCTTGTTGGTGTTCTTGATGATGCCAGCAGCAGCTACTAAGGTGCTTTGTGCAGTTGCGTTAAGTACAGCAGAATCGAAAGCGAAGTTTACGCCACGAAGAACAACAACTTCTTCTTGCTCGGAGCAGAATACGTTGCGAACGAATTCTTCAACGTCTTTGTTGCATACTGCAAGGTTAGCGCCGTCAGCTACGATAGTTGCTGGGTTAAGAGCAGCAATTTGTTGAATGGTAGCTTTTTCTTCTTGAGTTTGAGCAAAAGAAATTACATGAACTACAACGCCTTGTTGGGTAGCATAGATGTTACGAACAACTTCTACTACGTCCATGCCGCGGTTGTTGCCACCGTCGGTTACAAGAATGATAGCAGCGTTGCGGGGCATGCTGGAAATCCATGGTTGATAAGCCATAAGGTCATCACCCATAGGTGTTAAGCGACCGAAGATTTTGTGATCGCTGGAAAGTTGGTCAATGGCATTAGCCATAACAGCGCGATCCCAAGGACCGGTTTCAAGAATGGTTTCTGCAGGAGCAACAGTGTGTAAGCCACCTACATAATCAAGAGCAGGAATAAGAGCGTTAACGCGTTGAAGAACAACTTTAGCAACGTCTAATTTAGGGCTGCCGTTAACAATGTGAGTCATGAGCATGGAACCGGAATAGTCCACGGTGAAATCAAAGCTGTTGATTTTTTTGCCACAAACCATTTTTGCATCTGCAAAGCTAGGCAAAGCCAAAGTAAAGAGCAAAAGCACCATTACGTTACGTAAAAACAACATAAAACCTCCTGTGTTGTAATACTAGCAGTTAAAAATTTGGGAACCTTCAGTGGTACTTTTCGGCACCACCGAGTAAATACTTATAGCAATTTGTTAAAATAAGCAATATATTTTTGCTGTGCTTTTTAGAAAAAGTTTAAATTTTATATGTAGAGGGTAATGTTTTGAATTGTTTAGAATTTTACAAGATAAATCCCAGTGGGAATATTACTGTTCTCCTTGAAAATAAAAATTTTTCCAAGGAGCAAATGCAGCTTTTGGGGCATGAGGCCATGAGTAGCGCACATTTGCAGGCAGAGCAGGTAGGTTTTTTTGATGTTGCTAAGTCTTCACTGCAGATGGCAGGCGGTGAGTTTTGCGTTAATGCCACACGTTCGCTTGCCTTGGTACTGGCACTTAAAAATGGTTCAGCACACTTAGATAATAATCGTTGGCATGGTACTTTACAAGTTAGCGGCTGTAATGAGCCTCTTGAACTAGTGGTGAATAAAGATGAATCAGGTCATGCTATATATAATGTAGAGCTGCATATGCCACTGCCTGTCTTGCCGCCTATGCAAGAGCTTGGGGAGGGAGCTGTGCTCGTGAGCATGGAAGGCATTAAGCACCTTCTTTTAGATGTGGACTATTTTCCCTTTGTTGCTAAAAATTGGCAGCAAGAATCGGCTCGCATGCGACAGGTCTTCGGGCTTGAGGTAGAAGAAGCTCTTGGGTGTATTTGGTGGAGCAATATAGACAAAGGTAAAAAAAATCTGCATAATGCTCAATATGCTACGCAATTAGATGCTCATCCTGTGGTGCGTATTACAACGCCGCTGAGTGAATGTTATGAAAACTCTTGTGGCTCAGGCACTTTGGCGCTGGCGCTTTGGCATCATTTTAAGTTTGGCTCTACGTCTTTTAATGTTCAGCAGCCTGGCGGTCATTTGACTGTTTTAATTGATGATAATCACACACGTAAGGCGGTGCTTGGCGGGCCTGTGAGTATTATTGCTCAAGGTCAAGCCAATTTTGTAAGCGTCTAAAGTGCTTGATGCGGAAAAAATGCTTCATTTTATGATAATAGGTGTTTAAGTCGTTTTTAGTGCTGACTAAATAATCATATGGCAACCGACAAAGGAAAAACTATGCAACATAGTAAATTATGCTTTGACGAACAAGACCACAAACTCCTTGCTTTTATCAATAAAGTGCTGAAGCAGCAAAGGAGCGATGTTGCCAGTGAGGATATGCTCAATGTCAACCTCCATCCCCACGGAATAAAAACGCTTTCCATGCCGCGGCATATGTTGGTGGCCAATGCCATGATTCGGCTTTTGGGGACCACAGAAGGCAGCGGTAGTGCCTATCGATTGCAGGCTTTGCGCACCCTCTATGACGAAGTGCTTAATAGCGCTCAAACGGATTTTCGGCGCAATACCGCTCGCGTATTGGTAGAAATCATGAAGGCGCTGGTGCGCGCCCATTGCGATGAGCAAAGACAGCTCTATCTTGCCAATGACTTTCGTAAAGCCTCTCAAGGTAAACCCCATACCATTCGCAGATTACTTAAAGATTATGGCCTTGTAGAAATGCCAGAAGACTGGAGCCAGCTTGCCTTCGACCATCATGTGCATGATGCTAACACCAAGGGGCGGAAGAGTCCGACGCATTTGATTATGGATGCATGGCTTAAGGGCATTCGCTATTTAACTATCATTTATTATAATTATATTAACGAAGCTGCCGCCGCCGAAATACTTAAGGCCGCCGAAATTATTGGCATGGATGTGCGCATCGGCATTGAATTTTCACTGCCCTTTGGCAGAAAGCACATACAATTTATTTGGACGCCGCTTTTTGATGGAAACACTTCAAGATTTTTAGAGTTTTTAGAAGAAGCCCCCGTGCAGCATTTGATGCAGTTAGGGCGTCAAGCTTCCGAATGGCGCCAAAGGGGTGTTTTTGCCATTCTTGATACGTGGAATGAAAAGCACGCTCCCAATTTTGCCGCAAGCATTGGCATTAGTCCAGACTCGCTCGCTCCTTTGGCGCGCGAAGATTTTAAGGCTTATGTGAGCAGCGGACAAGCCTCGCACATTCATCTTGCCGGTTTTATATACAATAGCCTTTTGCCCTTGGTTGAAGCGCGTAATAAGGTTTTAGAGCAAGAAATTCAGAATATTTTCCCTGAAAATGAAGAAATGCACGAAGCCTTTTGGGTTTTGCAAGAGCAAAAAGACATCATCGACGGCTTTAATGAGCTGTATATATATGATAGCTTTGTGAGCCGCCATGCGAACTTTGAGCTGGAACGCGATCTTATGCTCAAAGAAGATGCTCATAAACCCGAGATTTTGCGCTTAACGCCGCTCTCCCTTTTGGATTGGCTCTCATCCTTGCAGCCTTCTAGTTTTTTCACATTAAATATCGCTGACTTAACCTGTGAGGGTGTGTTGGTTCTCTTGTGGCAATGTCAAGGACTTATTAGCCATCTTGATATTTTCAATTTGCGAGATTGGAAGGCAGGGCGCTTTGAACACATTGAAGAAATAAATAATTTGCAGCAGGCCCTCAATGCCGGTTCCATCCCTCGTCTTAAAAGTATTATCCTAAAAATATTGAAGGCAAGGGAAGCCTTGCCAGCGGAAGAAATCGAAAGTGAAGCCTTTCATCAAAGACGGCTGGAGATTTTGCGCGAAATTTTATGTAACCTTAAGCATTTGCGTAATTATTATGTCAGTAGCAAATTACGCTCGCGCATGGGCACCAACACCACTGATCGCATTGATGCAAACAGCACTATGGGGCTTGTTTTTACGGATACTTTGCCGTCGGGTAGTCAAAAAATACTGAAAAAGCAGGGTGAATGTAATGTTGTGCCCTATAGTATAGCCTTGGAATATGACGTGCGCTTTTTTCAAAGTGCTGCTTTAGCCAATAAAAATCTATATTCACGCATTTTACGCGCTTTGCCATTTTGTTCAAATCTTGGATATGAGCAAAAAAAAGAGTGGATTACTCATTCAGCAACGGCAGAATATGGGCAAGAAAAAAGCAATGTGAGCTTGCTTAATCTGCCCAAGAAACGCGATATTCATAATAGCGCCCAGCATAAAGAACGCCCTTTGCGCTATCTGAACAGTACGGTAAAAAATATTCTTAAGGTCATCATGGGATTTATTCCTGCGGCCATAGCTTTTCACTTTACGCAAACGTGGTGGGTGCTGGCTTGGTTTGGGCCCATTATTTGGTTTGCCATTACCGGAGTGCGCAATATTATTCAGGCAGTGGTGTCGGGGACAGGTTTTAGTCGCTATTCTCTATTACGCTGGAATGATTATGTGAGCTGGTCGCGTCTCTGCGATTCTCTCTTGTATACGGGTTTTTCCGTGCCGCTTTTGGAGCTTTTTGTACGTATTTGGCTTTTGCAAGATACGCTTAATATGACAGTGGTCACCAATCCTGTCACCGTGTATGCGTTTTTGTCTGTGATTAATGGTATTTATATTTCTTGGCACAATGTTATTCGAGGCTTCCCCAAAGAGGCTATCATTGGGAATTTTTTCCGTTCCATATTGGCCTTGCCGGTGTCTTTGCTGTTCAATGAAATTTTTAAGGACTTTTTGATTTACGTGGTGCAAATGGAAGATCCTTCAATTTTAATGCAAAATACCTCAGCAATTTTGTCAAAATTGTCATCAGATACAGTGGCGGCAATTATTGAGGGCTATGCAGATCAAAAAAATATTCGCCGCATGCGCTTTTGGGATTATAAAACAAAGCTGCAAGATACATTTTACTCTTACGAGCGGCTTGATCTTGCCTTTCCTGAAGAGGATATTAATGATATTCTCAAAAATCCTCCCATGTTTTTTGAGCGACTTTCCGATAAAAATCAGGGACTTCGTGCAGAAGCCATTATCAATGCTCTTGATTTAATGTACTTTTGGTATTATCGTCCTCGTTCGCACGAAGTGTGCAAAGAAAATATTAAAAAAATGAGCCGCGAAGAGCGCACGGCCTTTGGCTTGATGCAAATGGTTTTACTTAAGGAGCATGATGTAAGCCAAATGTTTGTGGATGGCCTTGTGGGGCGCAATTTTGCTTCTGCGCTGGTGTTTTACCTTGATAATCACAAAGCATATGTAAAAAATATGTTACATTTATGCTCTTTACAATATGAAGAAGATGAAGACGACGATGACAGAAACACAGAACAAGCTGCGTGAGGGTTTTACAACCGGCACAGCGGCAACGGCGGCCGGCATGGCGGCATTGCAACTTTTACTTTCAGGTGAACGAATTCTTTCTATGCGCGTGCCTATGCCTCCCCAAGAGGACAGCATGCAGGCTGAGCAAGCCTTTTTAGATATTGCCATTGCTGATGTGCAAATGCAGAATGAAAACAGCGCCACGGCATATGTCATTAAGGATGGCGGAGATGATCCCGACGCCACGCACAATGCACATATTTATGCCACGGTGCAACTCCTCCCAAAGCAAGAGGAAAAAATCAGCATCGAAGGCGGTGAGGGAGTAGGGCGCATTACATTGCCGGGCTTACCTTTGCCTGTGGGCATGGCCGCCATCAATCCTGCACCGCGCAGGCAAATTGCGTTTGGCTTGGGGCAAATTGCTGATAAATATAATTATCATAATAGTATAAATGTTGTTGTTCATGTGCCCAAAGGGGAAAAAATCGCCAAGAATACCTTTAATCCACGGCTTGGCATTGTGGGTGGTATATCTATCTTGGGAACGCAAGGTACGGTGAAACCCTACAGCAACAGTGCTTGGAGGGCTACCATCATGCAGGGGCTTGAGGTGGCAAAGGCTACGGGCTGCAGCACCTTATGCTTATCAACGGGCAGGCGCTCGGAGCGTTTGTTGCTTGGTTTATATCCAGATCTTTCTCCGCAATCTGCCATTCAAGCGGCTGACTTTGCAGAATTTTCATTACAATCTGCCGGTGAATACCCCTTTGATGAGCTTATCTGGGGGTGTTTTTTTGGTAAATTGGTCAAACTTGCCCAAGGGCACAGCTATACCCATGCTCGCCATGCCGATCTTAACTTTGAGCTTTTGCGCACTTGGTGCAAAGACGTAGGTGCAGATATTCCCATAATATCAGAGTGTGTTACGGCAAATCATGCCCTTGAATATATTTTAGAGCATGAGCTTGCAGGGCCCATCTTACAAAGCCTTACGGACAAGGCCGCCGCTGTTGCCGCTGACTTTGCCGGCAAAAAAGTGCG
>CAYJHU010000002.1:14232-15788 GCA_964369655.1 uncultured Desulfovibrionaceae bacterium
GTGCATTTATTTCATCTGGATGGGCGAGAGCTTGCACGTGCAGAATAGTTTGGTCGTCACTGGAAAGATACTAATAGCTTAAAATACGGTTTTTCTGTGACGACTAACAAAATTTGAGCGTTAGTGAAAATTTTGCGCCACGGAAAATGAGCCGTAATTCACTTACGGCGGGCGCGAAGCGACATTTGAAGTGGGCGTGCCTTTCTGAAAAATGTGTGGAAGCACGTTTTTCAGCATCGACTAGTTTGATTATTTTGGGGGAGAATAGGGCATGAAAGAACAAAACCTCATACATATCTTGCCTTTGTATGGTCAAATTTTAAGCGAAGACGAAGTGCAGCTTGTAAAGCAGGCAGAGCTTGTCTTTGGCGGAAAATATCTTTTAGCTAAAATGTCAGAGCTTGTGCCGAATTTTCCTGCAAAAAATCAAGAACTCCACACTATTGGCGCTAATTTTTCTGCCACGGTGCAATATATAGATAGTTGCTATAGTGACGGCAAAAAAATACTTGTTTTGGCCGATGGCGATCCACTGTACTTTGGCATTGGCGCAAGCCTAGCCCGACTCATAGGAAGCGAAAAACTCTGTGTACACGCCGGAATAAGCATATTACAAAGGCTTTGTGCCTTGCTTGCCATGCCGTGGCATGAGGTCATAAATATTTCTTTACATGGGCGCAAAGATGCGTGGCAGAAGTTATATGCCGCCCTTATGACAGGTAAGCCTGTTTGCGTACTTACCGATGCGGCCTCAACCCCAGCCCTATTGGCTAAGGCTTTGTTAGAGCGCGGAGCACAAAATCTGACTCTGCATGTCCTTGAAAAATATACCGAAGAAGGGGAAAAGCTCACTCAGCTCAGCCTTGAAGAAGCTCTTAATTATACTGCATCGCAGCCGCTAACCGTCCTTTTTACGCACGCAAAAAATGTACAGCGCCCATATCTTGGCATGCCGGCTGATTTTTTTGCGCGTGATGGCGATCTTATGACCAAAGCCGAGGTACGGGCGGTGGCCTTTTCACTTTTGCGCATTGAATCTGGGCAAACATTTTGGGACATTGGGGCAGGCAGTGGGTCGGTGGCGCTGGAGGCGTCGGGCATGGCTGGACGTGTTATTGCCCTTGAGCAAAATGCCAAACGCGTGCAAGATATTCACGAAAATCGCCGCCGTGTGGGCGCCTTAAATGTGGATATTGTACATGGAGCATTTCCGGAATGCGCTGAGATATTAGACGATTTTCCTAGGCCACACAGGATTTTTGTGGGTGGGGGCTTAAGTCAGGGCAAGGCGCATGCCGCCCTTGAAAAGCTAAGCTCAGCCCTTGAGTCCGGGGGGCGCATGCTTATTTCTGCTGTGCTTCTTGGTACTTTGCAGTCCACGCAAAAATATTTTCAGCAAAAAGGCTGGCCCATGCAGATTATTCATTTGCAAGTGAGCGAAGCTTTGCCATTAAACATTGCCCCCAAAAATATTGTTCCCAAAAATATTGTACCTAAGACCGATGAGCCTTTGGACGTGCGTTTTGTACCGCAAAATCCGGTATTTCTCATCTGCG
>CAYJHU010000002.1:15888-27199 GCA_964369655.1 uncultured Desulfovibrionaceae bacterium
GTGCGTTTTGTACCGCAAAATCCGGTATTTCTCATCTGCGTCGAAAAGCCAATTTAGAAGATTACCCTTGTATATACTCAATATTCTTAAATTCCCATTGCTAGAGGAAATATATGCACAATAAAGAACATGGTGGAAATGTTTTTAAAATGGCGCAAGAGGCCGGCTGTGCGCCCGATTCTTTGCTAGATTTTAGCGTGAACCTGCGCCCCGAAGGCACCCCTTCGTTTATACTTGAAGCGCTTCAAAACACGCTCGCTCGCGTTGATACCTATCCTTCACCCCATGCAGAAGAGCTACACTTTGCTGCGGCAAAACATTATAAATTAGGCACAGATTGCTTTGTTTTTGGTAATGGCAGTAATGAGCTCATCCATGCGCTTGCGCGTGTTTTTGCCGCTCAGCAAGATTCGCAAAGCTCAGGGAATGCATATATTTTTGAGCCGGCCTTTAGCGAATATGCCTTGGCTTGCCGCAAAGCTGGGCTCAGCGTGCATGCTCTTTCAAGCGGTGTGCCTGATATGCATCTTTCCCCTACAGATAATCAAGGCATTTTTGCACATATGCAAAAGCAAATTGCTGGTATTTTACCAAATTCATTGGTTTTTCTTGCAAATCCTGCCAATCCTAGCGGATTTTATCTTTCACCTGAAGCTTGTCTTAAGCTTATGGAGCAAAGGAGCGATGTGCTCTGGCTTATTGATGAAGCTTTCATCGAATATGTGGGCAGTGCCGGGCAATGCTCGCTCATTGCGCGCTTGCCGGATAATGCACTTATTTTGCGCTCTTTGACAAAGTTTTATGCAGTGGCAGGTTTGCGCATTGGCTATTTGGTGGCTTATGGCGGCTCTGCTAAACGCATTTTGCAGGCCATAGCCGAGGATTTACCTGCTTGGACTGTGAATAGTTTGGCTATAGCCGCGGCGCAAGCGGTTTTTGCCGCATCGCAGCAGTTTGAGGAGCAAACCAGGCAAGAAAATATTGCACGGCGAGAGCACCTTGTGTGCTTGCTTTCAGAGCTTGATGGTGTAGAAATTTACCCCTCCATGGCTAATTATGTGCTTTTTCGCTGTAAATCAGCGCCGTCAGATTTGCCAAAGCAACTTTTGCGTAAACATCGCATAGCCATTCGGGATTGTTCAAACTATTATGGCCTTGAGGATAAGACGTGGTTTCGTGCGGCGGTGCGTTTACCCAAGGAGCATGAAGCCTTGGTGGCTGCGCTTAGAAGCATACTTTTTGCGCAGGCTGAAGTGCAAAGTACATCGCATACCTTTAATGATTTTGCTCTTCCGCCACTTAGTGAAAACAGTGCACCGCAAAAGCTTCCACCGGCACTTATGCTTCTTGGCACAAGTTCCAATGCCGGAAAGAGCATTTTGACTGCAGCCTTTTGCAGAATATTTCAACAAGATGGCTATAAGGTTGCACCCTTTAAGTCGCAAAATATGTCCCTTAATTCCGGAGTCACCCTTGCTGGGGATGAGATGGGTAGGGCGCAAATTGTGCAAGCGCAAGCCGCACGCATTGACCCCGAAGCACGTATGAATCCTATTTTGCTAAAACCGCATAGCGACACCGGCTCACAGGTTATCGTCATGGGTAAGGCCATTGGGCATATGCGCGTTGCAGAATATTTTAGTAAGAAAAAAGAATTGTGGCAGACAGTTACCGATGCCTATGACAGTCTTGCTGCAGAAAATGACGTCATTGTCCTTGAGGGGGCGGGTAGCCCTGCAGAAATTAATCTCAAAGAGCACGATATAGTAAATATGCGCATGGCAGAATATGCTAAGGCGGCGGTGCTTTTGGTGGGGGATATTGACCGCGGCGGGGTGTATGCTTCCTTTTTAGGGACGTGGATGACCTTTACCGAGGAAGAGAAAAAACTACTTGCCGGTTATATTGTTAATCGATTCCGCGGGGATGCATCATTTTTGGCGCCGGCGCATGCCCACATGCAAGAGCAAACCCATACCCCTGTGCTTGGCGTGGTGCCCTATATTCGCGATCTTGGTATTCCGGAAGAGGATATGGCGGGCTTTTCGTGGAATGAATATATCAGCACAAAGACCGATGCTGACACTTTAGATATTGCCGTGGTTATGCTTCAGCATGTATCTAATTATACAGACATAAATCCGCTCATGCTTGAGGGGGGCGTACGCGTGCGTCCGGTGCGGCGTTTAGAAGACTGGGGAAATCCACACGTAATTATAATTCCCGGTTCCAAGTCCGTTGTTCCGGATCTTGAAGCCTTACACAAATCAGGGCTTGCACAAAAAATTCAGGAACATGCCGCGGAAGAAAAGTGGATTTTTGGCATTTGCGGCGGTTTACAAATCCTTGGTAAAGAAATTCGCGACCCTCATGGCATTGAAACTACACAAAAAGTTGCGCAGGGGCTGAATATTCTCGATATTTCTTCCACCTTTGCCGCAGATAAAACCTTGGTGCATGTCAAAAAAGTTATGACTCCGCTTGGTATTTTAGCGCGCGGCTATGAAATTCATCATGGCCTTAGTGAACATGGGCAGGGGGTTATGCCGCTCTTTGTACGCAAAGACAATGAAAATGCCACAGAAGAAGAAAGTATTTGCGGTTATGTGCGTGAACGTTGCTGGGCAACCTATGTGCATGGAATTTTTGATGATGACAGCTTTAGGCGAGCATGGGTGGAGCATGTGCGCGCCGATGTGGGCTTACCTGCCTTAAGCGCCGAAAACGTGAGCTATGACCTTGAGCAGGCCTTGGACAGATTGGCAGATATGGTGCGAGAAAATGTTGATATGCAAGCTATTTATAGTAGTTTAGGACTTTCATGCAAGAAATAGGTGTCTCCCTTCTGCTTTTTTACGCGCTGGCCTTGGATTTCATGCTGGGGGATCCCAAGAGCGCATGGCACCCTGTTTGCCTTATGGGCAGGCTTGGCTATGCAATTGAAGCTCGTTTGCGCCACGGTAAAAACGATTTTTTTATGTTTTTAAAGGGTTTTATAGCTTATATTTTGGTAGTTGTGCCTTGGGTGCTATTAGCCATTATTTTGGTGCATTTAGCAAATAGTCTGTGGACGTGGCTGGGCTATGGGGTCAGCATTATAGCTATTTATATCTGCATTGCTCCTCGCTCCTTGGCTGAGCATGCAAGGGCAGTGCAAAGTCCCCTAGAAAAAGGAGACTTAGTCACAGCACGCACGGCACTATCCATGATTGTGGGTAGAGAGGTGGCAAGCCTAGATGAGCACGGCATTGCGCGTGCCGCGGTGGAAAGTGTGGCTGAAAATTTTGTGGATGGCATTTTGTCCTCTTTTTTTTGGGCAAGTGTGGGCTTTATATGCTTTGGCACCCCTGGCGCCGCTGGTTTTGTTGTGTGGCACAGAGCAAGCAATGTGCTTGATGCGCAATGGGGCAAAAAGAACGAAAAATATATACGTTTTGGCACCTTTGCCGCGCGTATGGATGATGCTTTAAATTATATTCCGGCACGGCTTTCCTTGCCACTTATCGCTTTGGCGTGCTTTTTTGTGCGCGGTGCAAAGGCCCGCTCTGCTTTACAGGTGGGGCATGCGTATCGTTATGCACATCAAAGCCCTAATTCTGCGTGGTCAGAAGCGGCTTTTGCCGGTGCTTTTGACTTGCAACTTGGTGGCAAAGTTGTCTATGCTGGGCTTGTGGTGGAGCATCCTACCCTTGGATGTGGAACCGACAAAGTCACCCCTACGCATTTGGCTAAGACTGTGCGCCTGATGTGGGCAACAAGTTTTGTTTCAGGCATAATTTTTACTATAACTATTTTTATTTGTGAGACTATTGTATGAAAAATTTGACCATCCCCCAATTTGATGACCAAGCCGCTGAGGCGGTTTTAGAGCGTCTTAATAAGCTTGCAAAAGTGCCTGGAAGCCTTGGCCGTATGGAAGATTTAGCTATGCAACTTGGTGGAATAACAGCAAATCCTTTGCCGCGCTTTATTAAAAAAGCCACGGTGCTCTTTGCCGGAGACCACGACATCACCTTAAAAGGGGTTAGCGCCACTTCCTATGAAGTGACCACCATGCAGGTTATCAACTTTGTGCAGGGCGGTGGCACCATCAATGCCTATTGTCGCATGGCTGGAGCAGATTTGAGCGTGGTGGATGTGGGCATGAAGGATGACATTAATTTGCCGGGGCTCATTAAAAAAAATGTGGTGCGCTCTGTGAAGGATTTTAGTGAAGGGCCAGCCATGACGAGGGAAGAGGCCCTTGCCAGCTTGCAAGTGGGTATTGATATGGCACGGCAAAAAGCCGCCGAAGGCTACACTTTGCTGGCCGCGGGCGAAATGGGCATTGGCAATACCTCGCCGTCCACGGCTATTACGGCTTTGCTTTGCGGTCGTTCTGTTAGTGAAGTTACAGGCATTGGCTCCGGAATTGATGCACAGCGCCTTAAAGAAAAGGCTGCTATCATAGAAGAAGGACTTGCTCTCAATGCCCCCGATCCGACAGATGGTCTTGATATCTTGGCTAAGGTTGGCGGTGCAGAACTTGGCGCCATGGCCGGTCTAATGCTTGGCGGCGCGTCTTTGCGTATCCCTGTTGTTATTGACGGTTTCATTGCTGCGGCGGCAGCAGCCATAGCCATAAAGCTTTTTCCTGCTTGTGCGCCTATGCTTATTTCTTCGCACGTATCACAAGAGCCTGGGCATAAGTTTCTTATTGAGCATTTTAAGATGCGCCCATTTTTAGAATTAAATCTGCGTCTTGGCGAAGGTACAGGGGCTGTGTTGCTCTTTCCTTTGGTGGATGCGGCCACAAATGTGCTCCACGAAATGATTACCCTTGAAGCCATGCGCAAGCTTCCTTCGGATTTACAATAATGAAGCATCTTGGGGAATTACGCACAGCCTTGGCTTTTTTTACACGCTTGCCCGTGGGCGCTGTGCCAAAGCAAAGTCATTTTAGTAATTTTATAGTGTACTTTCCTTTGGTTGGTATAATTTTGGGTCTGCTTGTGGGGCTTTTGTGCGGTCTTTTTGGCATGATTTTGCCAAGTCTTCTTGCCGGCTTTTTGGGATGCTTTGCTTGGGTGTATATTACGGGCGGATTGCATTTGGATGGCGTTGCCGACTGCGGCGACGGGCTTTTTGTGGCGGCAAGCAAGGAAAAACGCCTGCAAATTATGAAAGAGCCTCAGGTTGGGACTTTTGGTGTCTTGGCGCTTTTTTTTGTGCTTGGATGCAAAAGCTTTGCCCTAGCACACCTTGTGGGGTTCATGCATAAACATGAGTCCTCTTTTTTTGTAGTACTTTTTCTTATGCTGGCTTGCGCCTATGCTGCCATGCTGGGGCGCAGTATGGTTTTTATTGCCGCAAGAGAGCAAAGCGCACGCGCAGACGGCCTTGGGCAGACGGTCATGCAAGAACTCACCACACGGCACATCAAGCGCATTTTGTTTTTGACAGTGTGCGCAAGTGTGCTTTTTTTTGTTTTAAGCATAAATTTTACACACTTTAGTTATCAAGTTCCATTGGCTCTGCTGGTGGCGCTGTGTACTGTTTATGTCTTGGTACGCTTTGCAAAAAAACAAATTGAAGGCGTCACGGGAGATGTTTTTGGTTTTGTAAATGAAGGTGTGGAATGTGCTGTTTTGCTGAGTCTTTGCGTAGGAATTTAAGTGTTTGTGTTTATAGATGATAGCATTAGACTAAAATAAAAAATATTTGCAAAGAGTACTTGTTTTTTTTGGGTCGACATTGTAGCGTAACGTACTTTAAGTCACACAGATGTGCATAAGGGTTATTGATATATGCGTAAAGAAGTTATTATTTTATCCGGCTTTTTAGGCAGTGGCAAAACCACGGTTTTGCAGCACTTGATTCGTCACAGTGCCCACAAAAAAATTGCAATTTTACTTAATGACTTTGGTGATGTGCCCGTTGATGGTGCATTGCTTGCCGCTGAGGGTGATCTTGAAAAAAGCGCCGCGCCCGTAGTGGAAATTGGCGGCGGTTCTGTCTTTTGCTCCTGTCTTAAAGAAGCCTTTGTAAAGGCCATGTTCGACCTTTCTACCAGTGATGCCGAGCGTGTATTGGTGGAAGCCTCCGGCATGTCAGATCCTTCTGGCGTGACACGCATGCTTGAGCTTGCTAAGCTAAATACTCATTATGAAGATGCTGTAGTTATTTGCCTTTTTGATCCGCAGCGCAGTCTTAAACTTGCACGCGTGCTAGAAGTTATTGCGCGTCAGGTAAAGGCAGCCAATGTGGTTGTATTGACTAAATCTGACGTAACCAGCGAAGAAGAAAGAAATAAATCCATCGAATATATCCGCACTGTCAATCAAGATGTACCCATCATCGAAAGTCATAATGGCGTGCTTGACCTTGCTAATTTGCCGCAAGTTCCAAGCCTTGCGCCCCTTACAACTCTTGGGAGTATGGTTTCTTTTAATACGCCGGAAACTCGTCCAGACAGTTTTAATGTTAAAGAATTTATTAAAGATATTGATCTTTTTGTACAAAAACTTTCTTCTTACGAAGGACTTTTACGTGTTAAAGGCTTTGCAAATACTAACAAGGGCACGGTTTATGTTACCGATACGCCTGCCGGCATTGAAGTTACACCGGCTGAAAGCGTAAGTGTGCCGCTCACTGTTATTTGCATGCAACACAGTGGTAAGGCTTTGCAAGAATCTGTACAGGATTTATTGCAACTAGAACAATAGTTATGGCAATTTTTGAGCGAATGTTGCTATGATTTAACCCATAAACGAGAGGAATACCCATGAGCGAGATTTTACAAGAACTTTCTGCACTTTTACAAAAGGGCAAGATGAAAGAGGTTGCTGCCTTAACCCAACAAGCTTTAGACCAAGGCCTTGCACCTTTAACTATTTTGAATGAAGGCCTTATGCCCGGCATGGACATTATTGGTCAACGTTTCAAAAACAATGATATTTTTATTCCCGAAGTATTAATCGCTGCTCGCGCTATGGCCGCCGGTACTGATGTTCTTCGTCCATTGCTTGTGGGTGATGCTGCTCCCGAAAAGGGCACAGTAGTAATTGGCACCATTAAAGACGACTTGCACGACATTGGTAAAAACCTTGTGCGCATGATGATGGAATCTAAGGGCCTTACCGTTGTTGACCTTGGTAACAACGTGCAACCACAAAAATTCCTTGACGAAGCCATTAAGCACAATGCGCAAATTATTGCATGTTCTGCCCTTTTGACTACGACTATGGTACATATGAAAGAGCTTGTAACTATTGTTAAAGCTAGCCCCATTGCTGATAAAGTAAAAATTATGGTTGGCGGCGCTCCTGTCAACCAAGCTTTTGCAGATACAATCGGTGCAGATAGCTATACACCTGACGCCTCTGCTGCCGCTGATACAGCCGTAGAATTGGCCGCTACTTTGTTATAATTTAAAAAGACAGTGTGAGGCGCGTTGCCCCTTGGTGACGCGCTTCATACTTTTTATGTATATGCCTAAAACCACATTTATAATTGCTTGCGAAGCACTTAGGCCAGAGCTTGAACTTCTTTCGCAAAACATGCCTCATCCTCCGCATTTTGTTTATCTGAAGCAGGGACTGCACGATACACCAGATATACTAAGACAAACCATACAGGAAAGCATCAGCACGCTTGAAGCGGAGTATGCGCCTGACTCTATTTGTCTTGGTTATGGATTGTGTGGCCGCGGCCTCAGTAATTTAAAAGCTGAAAAAGCAATCCTAATTGTGCCGCGCGTGCATGACTGCATTCCTTTATTGCTTGGCACCGGTCCGGAGAATGCTCCGCGTACTTCAGAATTTGGCAAGACATATTGGCTCTCGGCTGGCTGGTTAAAATATAGTCAAGTGGAGCATATCCATTTACGACAAGAGCGTTATCAACAATATATTATTGATTATGGGCAAGATTCAGCCGATTACCTCTTGGAGGTAGAGCTGTCATGGCGCCAGAATTATGAATGTACTTGTTTAATCTATTGGGAAAATTTACAAGACGAAAATCTGCGAATTGATGCGCATTTTGTCAATGACGACATGGGTTTGCCCTATACGGAGCGCCAAGGAAATCCTTGGTATATGCAAGAGCTTGTGCTGGGTGGCACTAACCTTGATAATTTTTATCATATCAGCCCCGGCATGAGTCTTGACCTTGATAATGAGGGTATGTTGGCGGTGGTTAAATATAAGTCAGAGAACGAGTAGGGGAGTATATGCAAGTTAGTATAAGTGTCATTTGTAAGGAAGAACGTACAGTTTTTGCTGTGGAAGAGGGAGAGTGCATAGGCACTTTGCTGCGAGAAAAAAGCTTGCTTGCGCAGCCCTGCGGGCATGGCAAGTGCGGAAAATGCCGTATTATTGCAAATTCTGAAGCTTGTCAAACAGAAATTAATGTTTTGAAAGTCAATGACATTCAAAATAATATTCGCCTTGCTTGTTGCACTAAAGCATTTGAAGGATTAGAAATTACTCTGCTTGATAGTTCCCCCCTTGATGTTCTTACTAGTTACTCCCACCATGAATATGACTTTGTACCGCGTACAAGACTTGAAAGTATCAGCATTGCCGCGCCAAGCCTTGAAGACCAAAGGGATGATATGCAAAGAGTGCTTGAAAGCGCTAACTGTACCGAGCATACCCTTTCCCTAAAAAAAGTCATTGAAATTTCAGAATATATTCATAGCCAAAGTGAAGATTTTTCCTTAGCCATTTTGCGCGAAGGCAAAACTCTGTTGGCTTTGCCACTGAGCACGCATCATCTGGCCATGAGTATTGATATTGGCACAACCACCATTGCCGCCACGCTCATTGATCTTGATGCACAAAAAGTTCTCGCCATGCATGGCGAGGGCAATGCGCAAGCGAGTTTTGGCGCCGATGTTATAACACGTATTGATGCAACCATTGAGGAAAGCACTAAAGAGTATAAAAATAATATCAAACGCTTGCAAAGCCTTGTAGTAGATCAAATCACAAGGCTTAAGCACAAACTGCTGCAAGATGCCGGTCTTTTTGCCACCTGCCAAGACGTGGATTATATGACCATTACCGGCAATACGACCATGATGCATTTTTTATGCGCTATGCCGGCCAAAAATATCAGCCGTGCGCCGTTTATTCCTGTAAGTACTGCGGCCATGCGCATCAAAGCTGAGGATATAGGCATGAACTCCAATGCCTATTTGTATCTTATGCCAAGTATTGCAAGCTACGTGGGAGCAGACATTGTGGCGGCGCTCTTGTCGGTTAATGCGCATCAAAGCACCGAGCCATTTATTTTGCTCGACCTTGGCACCAATGCAGAAATAGTGCTTGGACATGGCGGAAAATTCGTGGCTTGTTCTGCGGCTGCTGGACCATGTTTTGAAGGGGCAAGCCTTTCCTGCGGTTTACCCGGGCAAAGCGGCGCCATCAATCATGTGGGCATGGGAGAGCAAGGTAGTTTGGAGTTTACCACCATCAATAACAAGCAAGCCAAGGGCATTTGCGGCTCCGGAGTGCTAGATATTATTGCGGTGCTTATGGACTGTGACGGCATGGATGAAACCGGCGCGCTGGAAGAAGATTGTGAAGTGCTTAAAGATCGCTTTATCACCCTTGAAGATGGACAAAAAGCAGTAGCATTTACAGAAAATGTGTATTTAAGCCAACGTGATATTCGTGAGGTTCAGCTGGCTAAATCTGCCATTCGCGCAGGTATTCATGCACTTTTGGAGCATGTTGACCTAGATGTGAGCAGTATCAAAAAGCTCTATATTGCGGGCGGTTTTGGCTCGGCTATGCGTCCGGAAAGTGCGGCAAAAATTGGCCTCATCCCGTCAGAACTTTTGCAGGTGACTGTGCCCATCGGAAACGGCGCAAGCAATGGAGCCATACATTATGCCTCTGAAAATAATATCGATCAATACACTGATTTTATAGTTAAAAATAGTAAATACTTGGAACTGTCAGCCTTACCAACTTTTACAAATTTATATATGGAACATATGATTTTTGCAAAAGAGTAGTATACAAGACACTTTACAATGCATTCGTGTTCTTGTATGCAATGTGACGTGAAAACCCTTTAACCGCATCGAGGAGAGAAGTGAAACTAGGAAAATTATACGGTATCGGCATCGGTTCTGGCGACCCCGAATACCTGACTTTTAAGGCCGCACGCATTTTACAAAGCGTGGACGTTATTTTTACGGTTATTTCAAAAAATGCCCAGAGCAGTGTGTCTAAGGCTGTGGTAGAATCAGTAAAGCCAAAGGGTGAAATTTGTTTGCAAATTTTCAGCATGTCAAAGGATTCTGCAGTGCGTCAAGCAAATGTAGAGGCCAACGCCCTTGAAATTATGACCGCCCTAAAAGCTGGCAAGGACTGCGCTTGCGCAACCCTTGGGGATGCAACAACGTACAGCACTTTTGGCTATGTCTTTAAGATAATAAAAAAAGAATTGCCAAATGTTGAAATTGAAATTGTCCCAGGTATTACCAGTTTTGCTACCTTATCTTCCAAGGCCCAGCAAATACTTGTAGAAAATCAAGAACAACTACACGTAGTGCCGTGCTTTAAAACGGATTTGGCAGAACAACTTGTCTTTCCTGAAAACTCAACCACCATTTTGCTCAAAACCTATAAACAACGCGAGGCACTCTTTAAACGCCTTGAACGTGAAGAGAATATTGAAGTTATTTATGGTGAACATCTAGGCATTGAAGATGAAATAATCCTCACTGACCTTGAAGAAATTAAGAAAAGACCTGATACCTATCTTTCACTTATGATGGTGAAAAAGAAAAAAAAGACGGTCTAAAAAAGCTATAAGATATAAAGTTTGACAAAAGGAAAGAGCTAGATTAGAAAATTATTAACAAGGTGAAGCAAGACGCTTCAGGGAAGACGGTGAAAATCCGTCACGGGCCCGCCGCTGTAACCGGTACGCTATGCAAGATGCCACTGTCCTAATGGGATGGGAAGGCGCCTAGCGGTTTGATCCGGGAGTCAGAAGACCGACCTTGTCTATAGCATACTTCTTCCGAGGTTACGAAGAATTATGATATTTTGACCCTTCTCGTGAAATACGGTTACGAGTAAACTCTTCGGAAGAAATTTGCTTGTGCCTATGGCGAGATTTTTTTATTTCCCCATCCGCATTAAAGTCCATTTTTTCCACTCTTACGTTAGTCCATGCGCAAATCGCTCATGCTGTATGGTCTTTATAATTAACCGGTTTTACCTCTCTAACTGGTGTTTTTGTGTAAGAAAATCAAGATGAAGGGTCGTATGTTTAAGGCCTTCGCAATTTTTTGCGAAGGCCTTATTTT
>CAYJHU010000003.1:0-6184 GCA_964369655.1 uncultured Desulfovibrionaceae bacterium
AAGTTTTCATCAAAAAAGCAAGTAGACTTTTAAGTTATAGGGTTTGTCATTAATCAGACAAATTTTCCTTTAGGAAAATTCGTAAAAAGTTTTTTGAAGGGGTTTGGGGAAACTTTTTTTCAAAAAAGTTTCCCCAAAAAAAATCTAAAACAAAATCCAATTCACTTTATAATATCAGCAAATTGCCCTTGAGTGGCCATGATGAGGTCGTCAGGTTTTATAAAAATTTGTAAGCCGCGCTGGCCGGCATTGACATAAATTTTTTCTTGTAAAATAGCATGCTCGTCAATAAATACAGGATAATTCTTTTTGGCGGCTAGGGGAGAACACCCGCCACGCACATAGCCTGTGAGGGGGAGAACTTCTTTGAGGCTGACCATTTCTACATTTTTATTTTGGGTAACCTTGGCCATTTTTTTTAGATCAAGACTGGCATGAGCCATGATGCAGGCCATAAATACGCCGTGACGATCTCCGCGTGCGACTAATGTTTTATAGACATTTTCAGCTACAGTTCCAAGATCTTCTGCCATTTTTATGGCGGAAAGGTCGTTTTCATCTACAAGTACAGAACGCAAAGAATATGGCACGCCCAGTGAATCCAAAAGGCGCGCCGCATTGGTTTTTTTGATGGAATTTTGTTGCATTAATAGCCTGTTAAATGTTGATTTGTCTTTTAAACATTTTTTGTAATAATGGTATTATTGCTTTGCAAGCTTTAACATGTGCTTTAAGACGTAAGTAGGGTAGAAATAAGCTTTATGTTGTAATGATTTGCAAAAAGCATAAAGATTATACTTGCCAATACCATAATGCAATCGTATAATAACTATAACAATGAGGATGTTTTTTGCAAAGGAATTTTTATGCCTATTTTTGATTTTACATGTGTGGATTGCCAAAAAGATTTTGAGGAGCTTATTTTACAGGATGAAAGCCCCGTATGCCCTGTGTGCGGAGGGGGGAATGTGAGTAAAATAGTTTCTGCTCCAAGTCCTACAAAATCTGGTGCTTTTCCTTTCAAGGTGGGGCCGGTATCACCACTGGCTAAAATGCCCCATCGCCCTTCTGCTTGCCCTAAGAAAGGCGGCGGCTGAAGCGTTTAAATTATGATATTCGGTGAATATCAATAAAGATATGTGAAAAGCGGGAGTGTGAGTATGTTGCGTAGTATGACAGGATTTGGGCGTTGCCTTGTGGAAGATGCGGACTTTGTACAACAATGGGAAGTGCGAAGCGTTAATGGTAAGCATCTTGATATTCGTTGGCATATTCCTAATTCTTTACGCAGCTTACAAGCAAAGCTTGAAAAATGCGCTCGAAAGGCGGCCTTGCGCGGACGCGTGGATATAAGTTTGGTTTTGCAGTATAGGGCGGATGCTGAGCGCTCAGTGTATTTTGATAAAGCACAGGCGCTGGGTATGCTTAGCTCATTACAGGAGCTTGCACACACAAGACAAGATGTATTTACGCCCAATTATAATTTATTCTTAAATATTCCATCACTTTGGGGAGCTGCAGAAGAAGATCAAGAGGAAAATCTGATTGATCGACTTGAAGAAGGCTTAAACCTTGCCCTTGAAGATTGGAATGAGTCACGAAGCAGCGAAGGTGCCGCTTTAGCTCTTGATATGCATGCACGCTTGTTACGCATGGAAACGTGGGCAGATGTTATAGAAGAGCGTGTGCCAGGCCTTAAAGAAGAAAAAATGAACGTTGTGCGTGAAAGAGTTACAGAATTACTCAGCGCACATGATGTAGAATTGGACGAGGGGCGTTTTTTACAAGAGATTGTCACCTTAAGCGATAAGCTTGATGTAAGTGAAGAAATTACTCGTCTGCGCTCGCATTTACAGCGTTTAAATGAGCTTTTAAAGCTTGGTAAAGATGTGGGGCGAAAGCTAGACTTTACTTTACAAGAGTGTTTTCGCGAGATAAATACCTGTGGCAATAAGATACCTGATGTGCAGTTATCACGCCTTGTGGTAGATTTAAAAAATGAGCTGGAAAAATGCCGCGAACAAGCTCAAAATATTGAGTAGGTTAGCTATGCAAGCTCAAAAAATTATCAATATTGGTTTTAATAATTATGTTTTGGCTTCACGAGTTGTTTCCATCTTAAACCCCCAATCTTCACCCATGAAACGCCTGCGTGAAGATGCTAAAGCAGAGGGGAGGATTATGGATGCAACCCAAGGCAGAAAGACTCGCTCTATATTAATAACTGACTCAAATCATGTTATTTTATCTGCGATACAGCCAGAAACAATTAGTCAAAGATTTTTACAAGAAACAGAACTTTCTTCGGGAAGTATATAAGATTTACAGGAGTTTAAGATATGTCTGCTACTCGTTCAGGTGTTGTGCTTGTACTGTGCGCCCCTTCCGGAACAGGAAAAACAACCCTTATTAAGCGTTTACAAGAAGAGTTTCCTAATTTTGGATTTTCTGTTTCTTATACAACTCGTCAACCACGTGAGGGCGAAGTTGATAAGAAAGACTATCATTTTATTGGTGTAAAAGAATTTAAAGAAAAAAGAGAGAGTGGTTTTTTTGCTGAATGGGCGACAGTGCACGGCAATTACTATGGGACTCCTCTCAAAGCAACGCTTGAAATGTTAGAGCAAGGTCAAGATCTTATCTTTGACGTTGATGTGCAAGGTGCATCACAGCTTCGTTTGTCTTTGCCGGATGCATCCTATGTTTTTATTCTTCCTCCTTCCATGGACACCTTGAAAAAACGTTTAGTTCAGCGCGCTTCAAATACCAGTGAACAAATTGAACAGCGTTTGGCTAATGCGGTTTATGAAATGCGCGAGGCACGTTGGTTTGACTATTGGGTCATTAATGATGACCTTGAAAAAGCCTATAATCAATTGCGTTCAGTGTACACGGCTTCAACACTCAGCCCTCAAAAAGCTTTTGTAAGTTTAGAAAGCATTTTAGAAGGGTATTTACCTAAAAACGCTGATTTATCAACAAATGAATAATACTGAACTTATTGTTGCTCTAGATGTACAGGGAGTTGAAGAAGCTCTTTTAATAGCGGAAAAACTTCAAGGTATTGTCCCTTGGGTTAAAGTAGGGCTTGAGCTTTTTGTTCAAAGTGGTCCTGACATTATTGCAAAGCTTAAAGGTCTTGGATTTAAAGTTTTTTTAGATCTAAAGATGTATGATATTCCTAATACTGTGCATGGGGGCGTGCTCTCTGCTTGTCATATGGGAGTGGATTTGCTTACCATTCATACTCAAGGTGGTGAGCGTATGGCTAAAGCAGCCATGCAGGCGGTTAAGCAATATGCAGACAGCACTCAAGGTGCAATTCCTCTTATATTTGGGGTAACTGTACTTACAAGTATGGAGAAAGGGGAACTCCCCTTATCTGCACAAGACCTACACCCTTTGATTTTAGACCTTGCACAAAAAGCGCATACTTGGGGACTTAATGGAGTAGTTTGTTCCGGACATGAAGCTAGCGATATACAAAAACTTTGTGGAGGTGAATTGCTTTGTCTTTGCCCAGGTATACGTCCACTTAGCAAGGAAGAAAATAGTGATGACCAAAAACGCGTCATGACACCAGCGAAAGCTGTTCAGGCGGGTGCACGCTTTTTAGTTGTGGGCAGACCTATCATTCAGGCAGAAGATCCTCAGCAAGCTGCGCGTGATATTCTTGAGTCCATGGCTTTAAATTCTTAGTAAAGGAAAACGATATGACAATAGATAAGAAAGATCCCAATTATGTCAAAGGCGTTTTTTCAACTCAAGAGATAAAAAAGATTGGTACCGGTACAACCACAAGACGTACTGTACAAAAAGGGTATTGGTTTGTTGAAACAATCTCAGATGGTAAGTTAGAGTGCCAGCCATTAAATAGTCAATATGTACCTTCAGGGCCTAAACGAACCATTTCCTTAGATGAGCTCATCGAAAAATATTCGCCAGAGCCGGAATTTTATATGAGTTCTGTATTTCCTAAGATGCAGGAATTACAAAAAAATATAGATGACGGAGATGAGCATCGTACTAAAGGTGAAAACTTTGCCGCTGAATGCGAATATGGCGCTGCACTTGAAATTGATGAAGAAAATGTACGCGCAAATTTTGGTATAGGTCTTACATATTTACAACGCGGAGATGCCGAAAAGGCCAAAAATATTTTTGATCGTTTGGTGCGCCTTGAAGGAACCTTTGACACGAAGCATAAGCATTTATTTAATGATTTTGGGATTTCTTTACGCAAAAGTGCCTTATTTTTAGAGGCAGCTGATTACTATCAAAGAGCCATAGAATTAACTCAAGCTGACGAAAATTTATATTTTAATCTGGCGCGTACCTACCTAGAGTTAAAAAAATATAGTGAATGCATGGAAAACTTATTAAAAGTTCTGGAATTTGAGCCTCAGCATGAAACCGGTCTTAAGTTTATTCGTTGGATGCAAAAAAAAGAACTTATTCCTGCTGATTTTAAAGAAAAAGCAAAACCATTTTTAGACGCGTAGGATACTATATATTGTGAAAACATGGATACTTCGAGACCAAGTCCCAAACACGACACCGCATGTCGGTAAAATTATCGATTATGAAAATATAAAAGCTTTTTCTTCTCTGACGGATATGTCTTCCCATGAGGTGGGAAAAGCTCATGTACTTGGTATTTCTCCTTTATTATTACATATCTTACAAATTCGTGGTATAAAAGAAGAAAAAGATATTCAAGATTTTCTCACTCCTAACTTACGGCTTCTTGCTCATCCTGACGCCTATGCCGGTGTTTCAAATGCTGCTGAAATAATAGTAAAACTCTTGCTTGAAGGCAAAAAGTTTGCTATTTGGGGCGATTATGATGTTGATGGCATTACTTCCACCGCTCTTGTGCTTGATGTTTTGCATGCTCATGGCTATGAAGGGATAGCACATATTCCAGACAGATACGACGAAGGCTATGGTTTAAATACTGAAAACATAGACCTTTTAAAAGAGCAAGGCGCTGAAGTTATTCTTACTGTAGACTGCGGCGTTTCTGATTTTGAAGCCATAAGCTATGCCAAAAAAATTGGTTTGTCTGTTGTTGTTTCTGACCATCATTTACCCCCCGAAAACTTACCTCCCGCAGATGCCATTTGTAATCCGCGCATGGGGCAGTGCCCTTGCCCTGATTTAGCCGGTGTTGGTATTGCTTTTATTTTGATGTGCGCAGTGAACAAAGCGCTTGAAAAACATGACGGTATAAACTTTGATATGCGTGAGGTACTTGACCTTGTGGCTTTGGGCACATTAGCAGACATGGTGGATTTAAAGGGACAAAACAGGGTGCTTGTTAAAAATGGCTTGCTGATTATTGATGCAGCCAAACGCCATGGAATAGGCGCCTTAAAAGAAGTTTGCACTTTTGAAAGAACAGAAAAAATAAGTGGTAGTAAAATTGTATTTTCGTTAGCGCCACGTATCAACGCTGCCGGACGTATGGGGCATGCAAAATTAGCCTTAAACTTATTGCGCAGTACAGATTATGAAAGCGCCTTGGCCTTAGCCGCTGAGCTTGACAGTCTAAATACCAAAAGACGACGCGATGAAGAAGTTATCCATGAAGAAGCGCGGATTCAAGCTCAAGCCCAAGTACAAGAGGGAAGAGTGGGGCTTGTGCTTTATGGAGCAGACTGGCATCAAGGAATCATTGGCATTGTAGCCTCGCGTATTGTGGAAGAATTTTACCTTCCTACACTTATTCTTTGTGATGGAAGATTTGGCATCAAGGGCTCCGGACGCTCCATCAACGATTTTCATCTACATGAAGGCTTGAGCAAAATATCTGATATTCTTATGGGTTATGGCGGTCATAAACTTGCTGCCGGCTTAAGTATTAGCCATGAGAATTTAGATGCCTTGCGTGATAGGTTTAATGAAGTTGTGCAAGAAAACCTTCAAGATGATCAGCCAGCGGCCAGCTTGACTCTTGATGCGGTTCTTGATTTTTCCGCCGCGTCAGATTCCATTTTTTTACAAGAACTAGAGCTTTTACAGCCTTTTGGGGTTGGTAATTTAGAGCCTTCCTTTGTTTCTCCTGCGCTTTTCATTAAGAGTATTCGTTACTTTGGGCAGGCAAAAAATCACGTATTATTACAAGTACTTGATGAAAGTACAGGTATTACCTTGCATGCTAAAGTATGGCGCAAAGCTGCAA
>CAYJHU010000003.1:6284-24306 GCA_964369655.1 uncultured Desulfovibrionaceae bacterium
CTTGATGAAAGTACAGGTATTACCTTGCATGCTAAAGTATGGCGCAAAGCTGCAAAGCTTCCTTTAAGCTGTGCTAATAAATATATTTACTTAGTTTATACGCCACTTATTTCAAATTACAGAGGTATGGATTCTGTGGAAGTGCTTGTAAAAGATTGGAAAATTGTTGATAAAAACAAAGCCTAGAATACGAAAAGAGGTGAAAGAGATGTCATTTGATGAAAAAGATGCAAACCAGCCTGTAAAAACCGAACAAAAAGAGCAGGAAAAGCAGGTGGTTGTGGCTGAAGTTATAGAAGATGACGACAATTATAATCAACGTGCTGAAAGTACAATTTCTTTTGGGGTGCACGGGCGTGGTTGGCGTCAACAAAATGTTTTTGTGCAAAATTCAAAGCCATTTTCGTCTCTGCCTGCTTTGATTACCCTTATTTTAACGGTGAGCATGGGCTTGCAAGCCGGATTTTTAGCATCGATTGGATTTTTATTTTTTTATGTAATAGGCACTGTGCTTGCTTTGATTTTTAGCGTGCGCAGAACATTACAAGGCAGAGTTGTGTATCCATGGGTACACCGTATTTTAGTATGGACCGCAGCCTATGCCATCACTGTAGGATTAACACAATAAATAATTTAAAGGGTTATACATGTCAAAAGAGTTGTTAAGCGAACGCTGTAAGAGCGTTAAAATGTTTTCAGTCATGGAAATTTTACACCGTGCCCAGTGCATGCAAAGGGCAGGCATTGATGTGGTACATTTGGAAGCAGGGGAGCCGGATTTTGATACCCCAGAGTGTATTATTGAAAGAGGCATCGTCGCTCTGCAAGATGGACTTACCCACTATACAGCCTCGCACGGCATAGTGGAATTGCGCCAAGAAGTGGCTAAGCACTTTTTAAATAACTATGGCGTAACTATTTCTGAAGACCAAGTATTTATTTTTCCGGGTTCTTCCATAGGTATGAAGTTTTTCTTTGAAGCTTTGCTTAATCAAGGGGATGAGGTAATTTTGTCTGACCCTTGTTATGCTGTCTATCCTACTTTTGTGGAGCATGTGGGCGGCGTTGTTAAAGCAGTTCCTACTTATGAAGAAGAAGGCTTTCAGTATCGTCCCGAAGATGTAAGAAAGGCCGTTAGTGAGCGCACCAAGGCTATTATTATTAATTCTCCTTCAAATCCTACCGGTATTATTATGGAAAAGGAAAGAATGCAAGCCATTGCTGACATTGCCAATGGGGTTGGTTTAGCCCCTGAGCAAAGGGCGCCGCTTATTTTTTCCGATGAAATTTATCATGGTTTGAATTATGAGGGTGATATGCACAGTATTTTGGAATTTACCAAAAATGCAGTGGTAAGTAATGGTTTTTCAAAGGCTTATGCCATGACTGGATGGCGCGTTGGCTATCTTGTTGTGCCCGAATGGTGCGTTGAAGCTCTCACTGCATTTATGCAGCGTTTTTTACTTTCCACCAATACAGTGGCGCAAGTAGCAGCCTTGCATGCCTTGCAAAACTCTGCCCATCAGACTGTACGCATGCGTGATGTATATAATGAAAGGCGCAAATATGTCCTTAAAGCTTTACGTGAACTTGGCTTTAAAATACCGGTTGAGCCATGCGGTGCCTTCTATCTTCTATTCAATGCGCGTCATTTAGCGAAAAAATTTGATGGTTCTTCCCATGCTCTTGCTTTTGATATTTTGGATAAAGCACATGTGGGAGTTACGCCGGGAAGTGAGTTTGGTATGCAAGCAGAAGGGTTTTTACGTATTTCTTACGCAACTTCTATGGAAAACCTTGAAAAAGGTATGCAAAGACTAGGCGAGTATATTAAAACTTATCATAGTTAAGAACTATTTTTGAGTCGATGCTAATGCTTTCATGTTTTTTTTAGCATCGACTCAATTTTTTTAAACATTTGGGAAGGAGACTCCTTCCTTTGTACTAATTTTTCAAAAACTCTGTGTAGGCTTCAACCGTTGCCCAAAGGTCAGCACAAGAGCTAAGTTCAAAAGGGCTATGCATGGAAAGAACCGCGGGGCCGCAATCAATCACCTGTATGCCATAGGCCGCAAGGAAGAGGGCTACCGTGCCACCACCGCCAAGGTCTACTTTGCCGCATTCTGCCATTTGCCAAGGAATATCTTTAGCATTCAGCAAACCGCGCATATAACCTACTAACTCTGCATCGGCATCGCTTGCGCCATACTTTCCGCGTGAGCCGGTAAATTTTGAAAAACAAGGGCCGTAACCGAGTAGGGCGGCGTTTTGCTTTTCGTGGACTTCTTGCCAATCAGGATCAAGGGCTGCGGTTACATCGGCAGAAAGAGCCTTGGTTTCAAGTAAAATATGTCCAAGTGTGGCGTCCTTATCCCAAGCTTGACGGCAATCATCGAGGAAATATTGCAAAAAGCGAGAGCTGGCGCCTGTGGCTCCATCGGAGCCGATTTCTTCTTTATCCCATAAAATAAGTGCGGTGCAGTGCTCAGGTTCTTTGGCGTTAATAAAAGCTTCAAGGGCAGCAAAACAACAAATGCGATCATCTTGACCATAGCCGCCGACGATGGATTTATCCAGTCCCACAAAGCGAGCAGGGCCGGCAGGTACGGCTTGCAATTCTGCCGAAATAAAGTCTTCTTCGCAAATATTATATTTTTCATGTAAAATTTCTAAAACATGTGCCTTAATTAAGTCTTTTTCTTGGTCTTTTTCTGATTTTTTAGGGCTATGTGCCAAGATAATATTGAGCTTTTCTGCCTCAAAGCCCTCGGCAATGGTTTGTGTAACATGCTTTTGAGCTAAGTGCGGTAAAAGATCGGCAATGGTAAATACCGGCTCGTCTGCTTCTTCACCCAGTGTAACTTGCACGCGGCTTCCGTCGGCGCGTACCACAACGCCATGTAAAGCTAAAGGACGGGCAAGCCATTGATATTTACGTATGCCGCCATAATAATGAGTTTTTGCCTGAGAAACGCCGGCTTGTTCAATGATGGGGCGTTGCTTAAAGTCAAGGCGAGGGGTATCGGTATGCGCACCTATAAGATGCAAGCCTTTGCTTAAGGGCAAGCGACCCTTTTTTACCACTAAAAGCGCTTTGTTACGAAAGGCAAAGAGTGCAGAATCCTCTGAAATACCTTCCTTATAGCCATGCTCGGCAAGGAGGTTTACGGCATAGTCCACCGTTTCACGCTCTGTTTTGCATTGACTTAAGAATTTAATATAGCGTTTGGCTAGTTTGAGAATATTTTTTTTGCCATTTTCGGTGTCGGCATAACGCTCCCAGCAACTTTTGGGAGTATAGGCCAATGATGTTTTTTTTGTCTTTTTCATAATTATCCTTATTTATTAATAGCTTCTTGTAATACGGTAAGCACTTCGGGGATTTCATCTGCGTGCAAGGTACGCACATCTAAACAAAAGGCATCGTCCTCAATGCGCCCAATGAGTGGCGGGCTTGTATTAAGTAATCTTTGCTTAAGCTGTGTGGAAGACAGCGTCTGAACTTTAATAGCTACAAGACTTGTATGTAGGTCACGCTCAGGAAAAGAACCTCCACCAACGCGCGAAACATCCGGTTTTGTAGTGACGCTGACCACACTTCCAAGGCTTGCTTCGATGCGACGCGCTAAATCATTTGCACGCTCTGCCAGCTCGTCGGCTGAGGTAGTAATCATGCGCAGGGTAGGGATGTGGGTAAGGGCTTTTTCCGGCTCAAGATAGATGCGCAAAGTAGCTTCAAGTGCGGCCAGTGTGCACTTATCACAGCGCAAAGCGCGGTGCAGAGGATTTTGGCGTAAGCGGTCTATATATTTTTTATGTCCAACGATTATACCAGCTTGCGGGCCACCGAGTACTTTGTCGCCGGAAAAGGTCACCACATCAACACCACTGCGCACCACATCTTGTACTGTGGGTTCATCTGGCAAGCCATAAGGGCTTAAATCAAGTAAGGAGCCGCTCCCAAGATCCTCAATGACCGGCAATTGATATTCCTTACCAAGCTCCACCATTTCGTTCAGTGCTACATCTTTGTGAAAGCCCACAATGCGATAATTGGAGGTGTGTACACGTAAAAGAGCTACCGTTTTTTCGTTGATGGCATCAGTATAATCCTTGGCGTGGGTGCGGTTGGTGGTGCCCACTTCACGTAAAGTAGCGCCGCTTTTTTCCATGACGTCAGGAATACGGAATGAACCGCCAATTTCTACCAGCTGTCCACGCGAAACAATAACTTCGCCGCCCTTACACAGGGCATCCAGCGTAATGAGTACCGCTGCGGCATTATTATTAACCACCATGGCGGCTTCTGCCCCGCTAATGCGACAAAGCAAATCTTCCACCAGGCTTTGACGACTGCCGCGTCCCCCCGTTTCAAGATCTAATTCCAAATTGCTATAACCGACGATGGCTTCATGCACAGCTTTAACTGCGGCCGAGGCCAGCACAGAGCGCCCCATATTGGTATGAATGACAACTCCGGTGCCATTAAGCGTGCGGCAAAGGCGAGGGCGGGTTTGCTTGAGTACATGCGGTAAAAGCTCAGGCCAAAGGGCAGATAAGCTTAATTCTTCTGCCTGTTTTTTTGTGCCGGACTTTATTTCAGCGCGTATAACATTTAAAAAATCTTCCACCACAGCGCGCATGAGCGGACGCGGAATTTCTCGCAACCCCTCTTCTTTTTCAAGGGCCAATAAGCAACTATCCATGGAGGGTAAAGCACGAAAAAGAGTATTCATAGTAATCTCACTTATATAAATATTGAGAATATTTTGTATAAAATTCACCAAGTAAGTAAAGCGAACCGCAAATAAGCACGGGAGCCTTTCTTTGTTCAGAATCTTTTAGGTAATCACGCGCATAGCTTAGGGCATCAAAAATGCTGTCCATACTTAGAGCTTGAGGTTTATTAAGTAATAAAGTCGCTTTTTCCGTAGCATTTAAAGCTCGTTGGTTATTCTTAATATCCGTTATCAATAACGGGCAATGTGCACAAAGTCCATGCAATTTTTTGAGTAAAACCTCAAGCCCCGCGAGATCTTTATCAGCCAGACAAGAAAATATAATGAGGGCAGGTTTTATGGACAATGTAGAAACATAATCAATAAGCGATTGTAAACCTTGCGTATTGTGCGCTCCATCCAAGAGAATATGCGCCGGCAAAGAATTATCTTGGCTATAAATATGTTGCATGCGCCCGGGGATGAAGGCAGATTTAAGTGCTTTTTCTATGTTTTCTTTTTGTAAAGGCCAATTATTTATACGTGTTGCATGCTGCCAAAGTGCAAGGGCCAAGGTGGCGTTATGTACTTGATGCGCTCCTTGTAAACCCAAAAAATCTGGCTGAATATAGTTCTGTAAAATTGCATGGTCAGAAGAAAAAGCCGCGTGACGCTGCGTGCAAATTTGTTGGAGTAGGGTAAGCACGCTCGTTTCTTGGGGGGCGCTAAAAACGGGCATATGTTCAGCAATGGCCTCGGCCTTATCTGCTGCAATGGCAATCAAAGAATCTCCAAGTATTTGAACATGATCCATACTAATGGGAGTTATACCAAGAGCATCACGCGCCACAGCGGTAGTGGCATCATAGTGACCGCCAAGGCCGGCTTCCATAATTGCAAATTCTACACCGCATTCCACAAAACTGAGCACAGAAAGCACGGTCAAAAATTCAAAATAAGTTAAATTTGGCGCAGCATTATGGACTTTTTGTGCAAGGGCCGGCCAGTGTTCTTCGTTGAGCGCTATTCCATCAATACGAATACGCTCCTTGGGTGAAACAAAGTGCGGTGAAGTGAATAAACCTGTGCGTATGCCGTGTGCACGCGCCAGCGATTCCAAAAAAGTTACTGTAGAGCCTTTACCATTTGTTCCAACTACTTGTACTACAAAAAAAGGAAGCTTTGTCAATTGCAAGCTTTCCAGGGCGCTGTACATGCGCTCAAGGCTTAAATCCATATGAAAAAGCCCAAGTTCATCTAAAAAAGAACAAACATGGGCATAGTGAGTGAAGTTTTTATTCATATATTTAGTGTTATTAGTGTGTAGCGATTAATTGTCTTTCACTTTTGGCATGAGCAAAAGCCCTTGCTCATTTTGGTCGCCGCCTGCCATGCGTATAAGCTCAGCTTTTCGAGCATCAGCGCTGAGTTTTTGACAAAGAGTGAAGGTGCTACCGTCTTTTTCTTGTTTTTTAATATAAAAATGGCTTTCGCCTTGTGCGGCAAGCTGTGGCCAGTGTGTAATAAGGAGCATTTGACGTTTTTGGGCAAGATTTTGCAATCGTTCCGCCACCATATTTAAGGTAAGACCGCCGATGCCTGCGTCCACTTCATCAAAAATGTAGGTGGCATTTTCTTCACTGTCTTTGCAAGAAACGAGAGCGAGTAAAAAACGTGAGAGTTCACCGCCGGATGCAATTTTATCTAGCGGTTGCGGGATTTGCCCTGGATTCGGTGCCCAGAGTAGGCGGGCTTTTTCGTCAAAAATCTCTCCCCAAATTTTTGTAGGAGTAAACTCGGCAATGACGTGTACATCCTTAGAAAAACCAAGACCGGCAAGGGCGGTTTCAAGATTTTTTGTAAAATTTTCAGCGCATTGTCTACGAAGGGGAATAAGTTTATTAAGTATAACTTGAAGTTTTTGACTTAGGCCTTCTTCTTCTTTGCTTAATAAAGCAATGTCTAGGGCGCATGAATCTAAAAAAGAGATATTATCATCAATTTCTTGTCGAAGTTCTAATATTTCCGGCAAAGAACGGCGTAATTTTCGCTTAAGCTGTGCAAGTGCATACAGGCGTGACTCGAGAGCGTCCATGTCTATGGTAGAAGCCTCTGGTGCCTTGCGTAAACGAGCTTCTATGGCAGGAATGCTCTCGCGTAATGCGCTTACTGCTTCAAGTTCCGCCTGAAGAGAGGGATCATAGCGCCCAATACGCTCCAGTGCATTTTCAAAATCTCCAAGTAAATTGCGTAAACCCGGCCCATCATCACCATATAGAATATTTAAAGCTTCGGAAAAATCTGCGGCTCTTTGGGAGCTTTGCCGTGCTTCACTGCGTAGATTTTCAAGCTCATCTTCTTCATCTTGTGTGGGAGCTACTTTATCAATTTCAAGCTGTTGCATTTCAAGTAGGTCACGCTTTTCTGCTAGGACTGTATAACGCTCTTGCAAGCCTTTGCGCTTTTCTGCAACAGATTGTAATTCCTGTAAAAGAGTATTTCGTTCCGTAAGTAGTTGTGTATCTGGCAAACTTTCTTCGATGAGCTTTGCTTGATAATTGGCTTGCAAAAGTTTTTGCTGCGCGTGTTGGCTGGTATGCACAAGTAGTTGTGGTTGAAGTTCTTTGGCGGCTTCTTGTGAGCTTAAATGGTCATTGATAAAAAAGCGTGAACGTCCATTTTGCGCAAACAGTTCACGGCGCAAAATAAGCTCTTCATTATTATAGATAAAAATGGCTTCTACCTGAGCTTTTTCATGCCCTTGGCGCACCATATCAGCATTCATTTTTTCACCAAGAAGGAAGTTTAAGGCTTTAAGGATAAAGCTTTTGCCGGCACCGGTTTCACCTGTGAGCACATTCATGCCGGGTGCAAATTCTAACTCCATATTATCAATGAGTGCTAAGCCTTGTATTCGCAAAAAATCGAGCATTATTTTTCTCTATTCATTATCTTTTTAAGCGCGGGTCAAGTATATCACGTAAACTTTCGCCAAGTAAGTTGTAGCCAAGAACGGTAATTAAAATAGCAAGCCCAGGATAGAGAGAAAGCCACGGGGCAATGCTAAGTACATTTTTTCCTTCCAAAAGCATATTTCCCCAACTGGCTGTGGGAGGTTGTACACCAAGGCCCAAGAAGCTTAAGGAAGATTCTATTAAAATGGCACCGGCAATACCAAGAGTTGCAGAAACAAGTACAGGACTGAGCGCATTTGGAAGAATGTGCACCCGTAAAATACGCGCGCTGGAAGCGCCATTGAGGCGTGCTGCCGCAACGAAATCACGTTCACGCAAGCCAAGCGTTTCGGCTCGTACAAGGCGAGCTACGCCCATCCATGATGTGAAACCAATGACAATCATAATATTGTTTAAGCTTGGCTCTAAGAAGGCAATGACGGCAAGGATTAGAAAAAATGAAGGAAAGCAGAGCATTATGTCAACTCCGCGCATAATGGCTTCATCTATAAGACCGCCAAAATAGCCAGAAATAAGCCCAAGCACTAGACCAATGCTCACGGAAATTCCCACAGCCACAAAGCCTACCCAAAGTGAAACTCGTCCGCCATAAAGCAAACGCGAAAAAACATCTCGTCCTAGTTGATCAGTACCCAGCAAAAATGTCTCACTGGGGGGCAAAAGAACGGCGTCCAAATTGAGAGCAGTGGGATCATGGGTGGCAATCCACGGGGCAAAAACAGCGCAGAGCGACATCACAAGAACAATGCCAAGCCCTAGATATAGCATGAAATATTTTTTTATAAAAAACATAGCGCGGGAGGGTTTTGTACTCATGATTTTGCCTCCGAACTAGTGCGTATACGCGGGTCAGCAAGTCCATAACTCATATCAGCAAGCATATTACCAAGTAAGGTAAGCACCGCACCAATGACTAAATTCCCCATAATCATTGTATAATCTCTTGCCATAACTGCCGTATAGAAAAGTTGTCCAAGGCCGGGTAGGGCAAAGATGGACTCAATAATGACCGACCCCCCAATAAGCCCCGGCACTGAGAGACCCAGTAAGGTAATGACGGGCAAAAGAGCATTGCGAAAGGCATGATGAAAAATAATTTTACTTGTGGGTAACCCCTTGGCTCGCGCAGTTAAAATATAATCTTGGCGCATTACTTCAAGCATGGAGGAGCGCATAAAGCGCGACATGCCGGCAATGCCGCCTACAGTATAAATGATTATGGGTAAAATTAAGTGAGAAGTAATATCCCACACCTTTTCTAATGGGCCTAAATTATTATAATCTAAGGACGTTATGCCAGAGATGGGAAGCCAAGCATTTTCAATACCAAAATAAAGCATTAACAAAAGTGCAAGCCAAAAGCTTGGCATGGCAAAAGCCAAGAAAGCAAAGACAGTCAAGCCTTTATCAATCCATGAGTCTTGCTTCCACGCTGAAACTATGCCCATAGGAATGGAAATCAAAAGAGTGAGGAAGAGCGCCACAACGTTCATACCCACGGTCAGCGGCAAGCGCTCCATGATTTTTTCAAGCACAGGACGCCCATCTGATGACATGGAATTACCAAAATCAAGGTGCACAATACGCCAAAGCCAATCGCCATATTGAACATAAAGTGGTTTATTAAGGCCATAAAGTTCTTCAAGGCGCGCACGTGCGCCTTCGCCCACCTGCGGATTGAGGGTGGTTTCAAGGTCTGTGGGAGAACCGGGCGCCAAGTGAATAACCACAAAGCTAATAATCGTTATGCCCCAAAGCACCAACAACATCCAAATAAGCTTGCGCACAAAACGTATGGCAAGGCTTAAGAGTAGGGTGTTTTTTGAAGATGATTGTTGCATATTATGCCTTAATTACATGGTATCGCGTTGCGTCATCCAGGCGTGAATGCGCTGTACTTCGTCCTTCCAGCCAGAGGAAAGGCGTAAATTAATAAATTGCTCATAGACTTGATCTAAAAGTTCAAGGCAAATTTCCATAAGATAGATTTTTTCCAGTATAAAGGCGTCGGGATCATCGTCGTCGCTTTCTTTCTCAATTTTAGGGGTGCGTAAGCTTCCGCAAGAAAAGTCTTCGGCTTTGAGGTTTACTTGCCATGAAAGCTCATCCTTTTCAAAGCGCACCAAGGCTCGGGTTACCTTTTTACCGGTAGCAAGGCCAAAACGAGCTTCGCGCAAAGGAGAAAGAGAGCCGGAGACCGAAGCAGTTTCTAAATTTTCACCTTCACCGCCTTGTACAACAATGCGTTGCTCCATAGAAACAGTAAAAGGCATCTTTTTTTTATCTAAAAAATCATTGGGCGCGGTGTCGCTTTGATACCAAAGCCATGTTAAAAATTCTTGCCCAAGGACAAGATCAGTCGTCATTTCTGCCATAGCTTACTCCGCTGCAAAATGTGTAGGTTCAAGTATATCCAACTGCATGAGTTGTGTTTCATTCAAAAAGGTGCTGGCAAGTCCGTAAGGAGTCATTTGATCAAGATGTAAATTAAAAGTTTGTGTAAATAATTCAGTAAACATTTCAATCATTTTATTCTGAGTGGACATAAACCATACAGTATTGCTTGAGGCCGACCACACAACATTAAACTCAGCCGGAATGGGTAAAAAACGCTGACGCAAGCGTATAAGCACCTGTTCTTTAATTTCTTTTTTCCGTTCACGGCTAATAAAGTTTTTATTTTGCTCAGCCATTTTTTGTTTTTCTGCCTTAAGGGCCAAGGCTAAGTGCTTTTTGATAACACCAGGGGGCACGCGTCTTGTGTCTAAGCGCAGGGAAAATACGTAATAATCTCCTTTTTGTGGAGGAGCTGTATGCCACTGCATATCAAGCATGTCATCAAAGCATGTCCAGCCATGGGAGTTTTCATCTGAAGTGTCATCTATGTCCTTAAAGGCAAAGAATTTAAGCTTTTCTGGGATGCTGGCCCATAAATCTTTAGGAACTTCGTCCATTATACGAAAGCGCGTAAAAGATACTGATGAATTGATAAGTCCCATGTGAACTCCTTAAATAAAGTAACGGAAAACTTGTACCCCTTGCGAGCTTTTCTTGCAAGTTAAGATTTTGGGCTAAGGCAGGCTGCGTGTCGTAAAAGTAATTTTGCCAGGCGTGGAGCAGGCGTGTTTTTTATCATTGTCTCATAATGGTAATTATGTAAACTTTGATGTAGATGGTTTTATAGTATTCAGCTATTATTTGTAGTATTTAAGTTTTTTTACTTGCGGTATCGTAATACGGCACAAGCTATGCTTGTCCCCTCAGCAAAATTTCAGCATAAAATTTTGCTTTTCATTTTTCATACTTCATACTAGACAGTCTCAACGTTCTTTTGAAGTTTTGCATACTGCACTTCATGTTTTAAAATTTAGGAGCTGAAAATGCCGCACACAAAAGCTAAGAAAAATTCCTTCACCCAGTCAAACGTCGACTCATCTCTTTCTCACCCACAGGAGCTTGTGCGCATTAATAAAGCCATTGCCAACACCGGTCTTTGCTCTAGGCGTAAGGCTGAGGAATTTATCCTTGCCGGAAAGGTCTATGTGAACGGAGCTCGCGTGTCTGACTTGGGACATAAAGTATCAGCCGAAGACACTTTAGAAGTTGATGGAAAACTCATCACACAGCCAAGCTCACATGTTTATTTAAAATTTCATAAACCCATACAGACTTTATGTACAGCTCATGACCCAGAAGGTCGCACGACAATTTTTGATATTTTGCCAAAACATTGGCAAAGTCGAAGGCTTTTTACTGTAGGACGACTTGATTACTTTTCTGAAGGATTATTATTGCTTACAGATGATGGACATTTTGCTCAAAAGCTAGCGCATCCAAGTTTTCATTTACCTAAAATTTATCATGTTATTGTGCGTGAAGCTGTATCTAATGAGCACTTAAAAATTATGAGAAAAGGCATGACTTTAGCGGAAGGTGAAAAGCTAGCACCGGTGGAAGTTCATATTTTAGATAGCCATGACCGCTCTACTCTTTTGGAACTCACCTTACACCAAGGGATTAATAGACAAATTAGACGTATGTGTCGTGATTTAGAGCTCACAATTCTAAAGCTGACACGAATTGCACAAGGCCCAGTAGAACTTGGGAATTTAGGACTCGGCAAGGTTCGTGAAATGAGCACTCATGAGCTTGATTTATTGCATAAGGCACTAAAATTAAGTTAAAAGTATTTTTAGCCCAATACCTACAAGGACAAGGCCTCCACCCATATTTGCATAACACGAAAAACAAGTATTTTTGCGTAAAGCGTAACTACTGAAGAAAACTCCTAATGCGCTAATACAAAAACATACTGCTCCAATGATTATAGCCGGAAGCCAAATACTCAGTCCAAGACTGCCAAAACTTGCTCCCACAGCCAAGGCATCAAGGCTTGTCGCAACACTTAAATATATTAATTCCAAGGGGCTTAACGTAGCATTATTCCCCAAAGTTTTTTCATGTTTACAAGTTTTGCACGGGCCATGAGCACGGCCTTTAATGCCATCCCAAAGCATTTTAAAGCCTACAATACTTAGCAGAATAAATGCTACCCATGAAGCGTATTCTGCCATAAGCGACTGTAATTTATCAAAAATATACCAGCCAAGTATAGGCATTAGAAATTGAAAAAATGCAAATGCACCAGCAACATAGAGAAGTTTTTTTATACTACATCGCTCTTTCATGCCGATGACAACAGCCACAGAAAATGCATCTACTGATAAAGCCACGGCAAGGAATAATAATTCTAAAAAACTCATTTTTTTCTACCCATATGAGCGTTTTGTGTTATTGTTTTAATGTATTTTGTAAAATTAATGATATAAAGTGAATAAATCTCTTTGCTATGCATTTTTGCTCACCTAGCTTTTATTTTAATTGTTGGCAAGCTTTATTTGTATTAATATACAATTCTTATAAAATAAATAGTATATTAAATCAATAGATTAATTGTATTTTCTAGAAATTTTCACCTTATGTCTTCACACTTTCTTTTTTTAGCTTATATTATGTGCATCCAAGAGCTTTGTGCTTTTGGAATATGGAGTATGATAGATGATGTTCCAACAAGGAGAAAACATGATTAAACGTAACCTAGCAACAACTTTTTTGCTATTCACTTTGCTTGTGAGTGTGAGCTTTGCGCAAGCTGCATCTTTACCAAATTTTGCAGACTTAGCTGAAAAAGCCGGCCCATCGGTAGTGAATATTAGTACAGAAAAAAAGACCGGGAGTGGTAAACAAAGCATGGATAACTTCATGCGCAATATGCCTCCCGGATTTGAGAAATTTTTTGAGCAATTTCAACCTTTTCGCCAACAGCCTCGTCAACAAACGCGTCGCAGCTTAGGTACGGGTTTTATTATTTCTGCCGATGGTTATATTGTAACGAACCATCACGTAGTCAATGGTGCTGATGTTATTAACATTAATTTACAAGGCGCCACCGGTAAATCTGAATCAATTGCCGCAAAACTTGTGGGCTCTGATGAGGAAACAGACATTGCTTTGCTTAAAGTAGATGTTAAAGAAAAATTACCTTTTTTAACCTTTGCCGATTCCGATGCAGCGCGCGTAGGTGAATGGGTGCTTGCCATTGGTAACCCTTTTGGTCTTGAGCATACCGTAACTTCCGGTATTCTTTCAGCTAAAGGACGTAATATTAATTCCGGCCCCTTTGATAACTACTTGCAAACTGATGCCTCCATCAACCCAGGTAATAGTGGTGGACCATTACTTAATATGAATGGCGAAGTTGTGGGCATTAATACAGCTATCATTGCCAGCGGACAAGGTATTGGCTTTGCCATTCCAAGTTCCATGGCCAATAATATTACCACCCAGCTTAAAGCCGGTAAAAAAGTCAGTCGTGGCTGGCTTGGTATTTCTATGCAAGAACTTACCGAAGATGCCGCTAAGGCTCTTGGCCTTAAAGATACCACCGGTGCGCTCATAAGCAATGTTATGCCCAACGAGCCTGCACACAAAGCCGGCCTTAAAGATGGGGACATCATTATTGCTGTTGACGATAAAAACATCGAAGACCCAAGCGCCCTCTTGCGTGCCATTGCTAATCAAAGCCCAGGAACAAAAACCAAGATTACTGTTTTGCGCGATGGCAAAAAGAAAGACTTTGTTATCACCCTTGGTGAACGCAATGTAAATCAACTTACAGGTGCACAAGGTGGTAATCAATCACAGCAAGAAACAGCCAGTCTTGGTATTTCGGTGCGCCCACTTACCGAAGATGAGGCCAAAAAAGCCAATATTGATAAAGGCAAAGGCCTATATATTGCTAAAGTACAAAGAAATCAGCCTGCTGCTGAAGCCGGCGTGCGTACTGGAGATATTATCTTAAGTGCCAATATGATTCCTGTAAATGATGCAAAAGAACTTGCCAAGATTATCAAAAATGTTACCGCACGCGGTGCTGTAATGTTACAAATAAAGCGCGGCGATGACGTGAAGTTTGTCGCTGTTCCTTTAAGCGTTAAAAAATAAGCTTAAATTTTCTGAGAGAGGAGATTTCTCCTCTCTCAGATTTCTTTTCTTTAAAACACATTAAATCCTTCCTTTTTTTCAAGTACCGACTCTTCAGCTTGCAGTTTTAAATTTATTATAGTATTTTACTTTATTGCCTATACCTAAATGGTGGATAATATGGAAAAAGAGTTTGTTGGCGTATATTCGCGTTCCGATAAGCAAAGAGTAAAGACATATTACTTTGTATGGTCTGACGATAATTTATTTTCGGTGCAAAAACTCAATGCTTTTTATGAACCAGTAGAAGAAGTTAAAGCTATTGATAAAGATAGCTTTAAATCTCTTTTTGCCTTTGAATCAAAAATAAAAAAATATCCTAAGCTCAAAGCAGGATTTGAACAAAGTCCTACTTCCGAAATCATTTCCACTCATAAAGTAGAAGAATCCTTACGTGAGCTTTTCCGCAAAGCTCTTGTGCGCATGCGCCGAAAAAGCTCTTCTGCTAGCGCTCATCCTATCTTAGATAATTTAGTTCATGTTGAAGAAGGCATTAGCTATGAACATAGGCATATGTTTAACGAATTTGGGATAGAAATGCGCAAAAATAAAGACTATCCTCACGCCCTTGCTTTTTGCAAACGTACCCTTGCCCTAACACAAAATGACGATCATGCCCATTTTAATGCTGCACGGGTGCTCATTGAGATGGGTGAATATGATGAGGCTGAGCAACATCTGCTCACCGCGCAATTTTTAAATCCTGATAGCCGAATTTATAAGAAAGCTTTACAACACATAGCTTTATTACGCATACAACAAGCTGAAATAGCTTCGCTTGAAGATGATGCTATCTAATATTTATTTTTTTCTGGGGGAAGGAGAACACCTAGGTTCTCGATATCCGTACAGCTCGTGCCTTGCTTACGGCTACAGGCCCTTTGGGTCGGCCTTTTGCTAGCGTTAAAAAGATAAAAATTTTAACGCCCTTTTTAACTTGTTGAAAAGGGTGCATAAAGGTTTCCAAAGCCCCCCTTTGGCGGAGGGGTTGGGAGGCAGAGCCTCCCAATTTGCCTCTAAAATAAAACTACTGCTGCCTATCTAAGACTCGCAAGGCCACAGCCTCGTGAATGTGGGTGTGGGCAATATTTGGCACATCTTCTAGGTCAGCGATGGTGCGGGCCAAGCGTAAAATACGCGTATACGAACGTGCTGACAATCCGAGTCCACGCACTACCCTTTCAAGACTTGCCGCTCCCTTGGCATCAAGGGCACAATACTCTTCGAGCATTTTTCCAGAAAGCATGGCATTACAAAGACAGTGAGTTCCTTTATAACGTGCTATTTGACGCGCACGCGCGGCCAAGGCTCTTTCCTTCATATCTGCTGAACTACCATGCGCATGAGCATGTGGATGTTGTTTGCGTAAATCCTCATAAGGTACGGCAGGCACTTCTACGTGTAAATCAATGCGGTCTAAGAGTGGCCCCGACAACTTTCCGGCATATTTGGCAATTTGTTGCGGAGTACATTGGCAGGTATGGTTAGTATCTCCATAATAACCGCAAGGGCAAGGGTTCATGGCGGCAATGAGCATAAAAGCTGCAGGAAAAATTACGGATTGACTGGCGCGTGCAATGCTAACAACACCATCCTCAAGAGGTTGACGTAACACTTCAAGGGTTGATTTTTTATATTCCGGAAATTCATCAAGGAAAAGAACACCGCGATGACTTAAAGATACTTCTCCTGGGCGCGGAATATTACCGCCACCAATAAGAGCAATGTCAGATATGGTATGATGCGGCGCACAAAAAGGGCGTGTGAGCATAAGTCCAGAATCTGGTTCTAGCTTTCCAGCCACACTGTATATTTTAGTAACTTCAAGGGCTTCTTCAAAGGAAAGTGGCGGCAAAATACTTGGCAGGCGCTGGGCAAGCATGGTTTTTCCACTTCCGGGAGGCCCAATGAGCAAAACATTATGCCCACCGGCGGCGGCAATTTCTAAGGCTCGCTTGGCGGCAAGCTGGCCTTTTACCTCTGCAAAGTCAAGATGCCCTATGGTGGGTATATTTTGCGGTTGTACAGGAGAAACCGGCGAAAGCTCTGCCTCACCAGTTAAAAAAGCCACACATTCTAAAAGATTTTGCGGTGCATAAACTTGAAGATTTTGCACCACCGCCCCTTCTTGTGCATTGCCGGGGGCAACGATGAGTCCACGTGCCTTTTGTGCACGAGCTAAAATGGCAAGCGGAAGAGTGCCTTTTATGGGCTTAAGATTACCATCAAGAGAAAGTTCTGCGGAAAAAAACCAAGATTGTAAATGCTCCTGCGCTATTATGCCGGCGGCTGCCAATAAGCCAAGGGCAAGCGGAAGATCATAACCAGCGCCGGCTTTCTTTCTGTCAGCAGGAGCTAAGTTTACTGTGATTCGCGCAGGAGGCAAGCGATAACCACAGGCACGCAAAGCAGCAGCTACGCGCTCCTTGGACTCTCGAACAGCCCCCTCAGCCAAGCCCACCATGGTAAAAGCAGGGTTTCCTCTGCGCACCATGTCAATTTCAATATCAACACGCTGCGCATCAACTCCATGCAAGCTACCACTGGCAAGCTGGATAAACATTTATTCTACAGCCTGACCTATGCGCATAAAGCGTATATTATCAAGTCCATTGGAAGACCAATAAATACGCCACGCCTTACCGCGAATGGCAGATTTTTTTACCGAGCCCCAAAAGCGAGAATCTTGGGAATTATCACGGTTGTCACCAAGTACAAAATATTCACCCTTTGGAACCCTATAAGGACCAAAGTTATCTCTTGTAGGAAAATTGCCATTGGGGTCAGAATGCTTAATGTAATCTTCTTTCACAATTTCACCATTGCGAAATAATTGCTTATTTTTTACTTCAATAATATCATCGGGAAGCCCCACCACACGCTTAATATAATCAAGCGAAGGGTCTTTTGGATATTCAAAAACAATAACATCACCATAAGCAGGGTCGCTACCTTCAATAATATAATCATCACCAAAAGGCATTTTTACCCCATAAGCAAACTTTGTTACCAAAAGATGGTCGCCCACTTGCAAGGTTTCAAGCATTGATTCTGATGGTATTTTAAATGCTTGAACAATAAAGGTACGAATAATAAGCGCGAGCACAAAAGCAATTAAAAGTGCTTCGGCATACTCGCGAAATTTTGATTTTTTAGGGCCTTCAAAGCTTTCTTCAGTGGTCATATGTTCTCTCTTTATACTAATTTTTATACATAGCGTAAGAAAATAATTTTATATAGTTTTAGTGGAAAGTCAAGAAATATGGAGAAAGCTTTTGTGGGGGAAACTTTTCTGGGGGGAAACCTTCCAAAAAACTTTAAATGCGGCATGACTCTATTTTTAATGACATATTATACCGCTATCAAAACAATATCATTGAGAATTATAACAAATCACCACTTTTCAACTTGTTGAAAAGTGGTGCACTAGGGTTTCCAAAGGGGATTATCCCCTTTGGCGGAGGGTTTGGGAGGCAGCGCCTCCCATAATATTAATTTATTTCAAAGGCCTATTTAGCCACCAGCGCAAGAGCTTTGCCACAAATGGGGTGAGCTTGCTCTTCTTGTATAAACCGGCGACGCGCTTAATGGCACTGGCTTGCGTTGGGTATGGATGAATAACATTACTCAGAGCAGAAAGTCCCATGCCCCCCATCATTGCAGTGGTAACTTCACTTATCATTTCACCAGCATGCGCAGAGACAATGGTTGCTCCTAAAATTTTATCACTGCCCTTTTTCACCATAATTTTTACAAAGCCTTTGCTTTCCTCATCGGCTACGGCAC
>CAYJHU010000004.1:0-4942 GCA_964369655.1 uncultured Desulfovibrionaceae bacterium
GGTTTATATTTGTTCAAAAGCCTTTGCATTGCTAATAACCATGAGAGTTTGCGAGGCGTTTAAGTCAGGCTACAAAGATGTGATCACCCTACTCTTATGGCAAATGAAATGAAAGCCAAATGCTTTCACACCAGCTTTTTAGCACATACATTTCATAAAAGCTTTTCATCTGCTAATTGGATTGCCCGCAAAGTTTCTTAATATGTTTTCATTAACACATGAGCCATTTACATGAGGATTTTCGTGCCACTAACTCAGAGTTTGCACTAGCTCAGGCTGCATCTTAGTCCATCGTTTATGAGATTTGCACCATCAGATTGGTAACGCTTAAGCAAATTTTGCGTCCATCTAAACTTACGTCAATTGAAAAAATTGACAGTCACCAATAAGATTGAAACAAGTAATTATAAATGAGATTTTTTTCTCATAATAGATGAATATTCTCATTACTGGAGTGTTGATATGCTGATAGAAAGTACACAAAAATCTACACCATCCCCAAACAAAGAAAGTTTTCGCCCCGTTACCAGGCGACGCATTATTGAAGCGGCATTGCATGTGTACGCTAAAAGTCCTAATGCCTCACTCGAGCAAGTGGCAGCATATGCTGAAATGGGGCGAGCTACGCTTTTTCGTTATTTTCCTGGCAAGAAAGCATTGCTTGCCGCACTACATGAAGAGTCTTTTCAGCGCTGCCTTACTCTAATGGAACCCTTTGTAAACAAAGTGTAAAAAGAGCCACAAAAAGGGGTTGATATTTTGCACGAAACCCTTACCGCTCTTATTCCGCTGGGCGCGTCTTTTTCCTTTTTGCTCGATGAACATTGGGATACGGAAGATGTGTATTTATGCACCTTGGAAAATCGCTATAACGAAACTTGGCAAATATTTTTACTGTCATTACAAGACCATGGATTCTTAAGAGCTGACATACTCATTGACTGGATGTCTGATGCGCTCAAGGGTATTTTCTTGCAGGCTTGGAATTGCGTACAGCAAAAACGCTATACCGACACCCAAGCTACAGAGCTTGTAATGTCGACGTTTTTGTATGGAATGCGTCCCGTAGCATAAAAATTCTGAGAGTTTTATTGAAGCCTACTCCAAAAATTACAAAAACCTCATAATGGAACACAAAAAAAGCCCGCTCTCAAAGCAATTTTTTACTGAATTGCTTACTTTTAAGCATGAGGGGATTGAAAAATTAGGGGCATTTTTCATCTTTTATGATGCCAATGCAGAGCAAAAAGCCACACTAAGAAGATTACGGGCTTTTGATACTAGGGAAAAATGGCGGATTTACTACTTTGCGTAGATATGTTTTTGGCAGTGTTTCTAATACATTGCTAGACAGATTTACTGATAGAAGTGTTGTACTGGTTGGCTAAGGAGCGCTTCGCGCCCGTTGGATTTAGCCTTTCCAAAACACTTTAATCAGAACTTTAAAGTAATTTTTCTAGAATAACACCCTATTTTATCATAAAAAATTCCGTTTTTTCAACTTGTTGAAAAAGACGCATCAGGGGTTCCAAAGGGGATTATCCCCCCTACTCTTTGCTGTCGGTGGGTTTGGGAGGCAGCGCCTCCCAATCAAAACGCTGTATAATACCTGCAAGCACGCAAAAAATTTTCTTGCTTAATTTTTAAAAATATTTTATTCAACAATTGTGTTTTCTTGAAAAAATGTCCTATACTTAACATTTCATGTAAAAAAATTTTCGTAGACGTGTCATTCCTGAAGAGGACTTTGTATGACAGATTCTCCGCATCACAGCTTTTTACACACTAAATTTAATAAGAGCCAGCAACACACCTGCTGCTTTGGCCTTGATGGGTTCTTGCATTATGCCTCCGAAGATTTTTTTTCTTTCCTTGGAATTGCGCCAGTAGATAATTACTCTGATCTTTTTCTGAAAAATTCCCCCCCCATACAAAACAATGGCGAAAGCCTTGCTTTAAGCCAAAATAATTTTGAAACTGTTACGACTGAAGGATCTTGTCTTTTTTCATGGCAACACACTTTAGCCCCTGAGCAAGAAATAGAAGCCATATATGCTCTATCACTTTTGCACCATAATCATGAACAATTTATCGTGGTTCGTGTAAGCAACATTACAACACTCACTCCACATATTGGCGAAGTTCTCGAAGAATATAAAAAAATATATCCAATTTGTGCCTATGCGCCCACTTCGCTGTCCTTATGGCGCCATGGAAAGGAACTTGTGTATTGTAATACCTTATTTTCAGAGCTTCTCGGCTTTGAAAGCATTGAAGATTACAATAACAATCCCTTGAAGTTTTTTCCTGAATTTCAGGAAGATGGTCGTCTCTCCATTGAAGTTGGGTATGAGCATCTTACCAAAGCATTTAAAGAAGGACGCACCGACTTTGAGTGGGTTTGGGTCAATAGCCATGGAAATAAAATACATACAGGATGTATTATCATTAGTAAGCAATTATACGGCGAGCCGTACATCTTGCAATTTACCTATGATTTATCCAAAGCAAAAGCCGTACAGCAAAATCTTAAAATTGCGGAACAAAGTGCGCAAAATATGCTGGACAATACCCCACTTGCTGCAGAAATTTGGAACGAACACATTGAAATGCTTGACTGCAGCCTCGAGTGCTTAAAGCTTTTTAACCTAAATAGCAAAGAAGAATATATAAACAGTTTCTTTGATTTTTCACCCGAATTTCAAGCTAATGGAAAGTCAAGTCGTGATGCAGCTAAGGAGCTTATTACTCAAGCTCTTAAAAATGGTGCGACCAGTGGCGAATGGCTGCATCGCATGCAAAATGGCGATACCATCCCCATGCTACTCTCTTTAGTACGCACGATTTATCAAGGCAAAACAGTTGTTTTTGCTTATAAGCAAGATTTGCGTGCTCTTAAAGCCACAGAAGAAGCTATGCGTATAGCTGAAGAGCGCAACAAAATTATCCTTGATAATGTTCCACTGTCCATTGTTTTTTGGGATAAACATGAGAATATTATTAGTATAAATCAAGAAGTTAAGGACTTTTTTAAGATTTCATCCATAGAAGAGTTACAAAGAGAATTTTTTAATTTAACACCAGAATATCAGCCTGATGGAAGTCTTTCCTTGGAGGGCTTTCATTACTATAATACAAAGGCTTTTACTGAAGGATATTGCCAGTTTGAGTGGTTACACCAAAATATGGACAAAGAGCCTATACCTTCAAATATTATTCTTGTGCGAGCAAACCTTGATGGTGAAAAAGTGCTTGTCAGCTATACCATGGACCTTCGTGAGCTTAAAAAAGCAGAGCAAAAAGTAAAAGAATTAGAAGAGTTACAAACAACAATTCTTGACGCCATGCCTATGGGCGTTCATTTTTGGGATGAGAATTACAAACTTATTTATTGTAACCTAGAGTGTGCTTCGATTTTTGGATATAGAAGCAAAGAAGAGTACATACAAGAATTTATGCGCACTATTCCGCCCACACAGCCTGACGGGCGTTCAAGTCAGCAATTTTTAGAAGACGCTTTCAAAGAAGCTTCTATTCATAGCAAAGCTAAGATGGAAGTAACTCGCCTTAACCCCACAACGGAAGAAATTATTCCCACTGAAGTTATTCTCGTAAACACCCAAAATGAGAATAAAAAAGGTATTGTTTCTTACCATAGAGATTTGCGTGAACATAAGGCCATGCTTAACGACATCAAGGAAAAGGAAGAAGCTTTATACAATGCAAAAATAATTGCCGAAGAATCTACCAAGGCTAAGGGCGAGTTTTTGGCTAATATGAGCCACGAAATTCGTACTCCCATGAATGGAATTTTAGGCCTTTTGACCTTATTGCATGATACAGATCTTAATGATACCCAAAAAAGCTATGTGCATAAGACACTCTTTTCGGCCAAAAATTTATTGCGTATTATCAATGACATCCTAGATTTTTCAAAAATTGAAGCAGGAAAACTTGAAATAGAAGCTTTGCCTTTTTCTTTTGACCAACTCTGCCAAGAACTTACGGATTTGTACGAGCCCTTAAGTGTAGATAAGGGACTTGTATTGCATACAGCAAAGGGAGAATTTTCTTCAAAAGTTCTTCTTGGTGATATTTTGCGCTTAAAGCAAGTTCTCTTTAATTTAGTCAATAATGCCATTAAGTTTACTTTAAGTGGTGGTATTTACATCAATATAGAATGCAAACAACTTGGAAACGACAAAGTACATTGTCTTTTTTCTGTGCGCGATACGGGCATCGGCCTGAGTCCAGAACAAACACAAAAACTTTTTTCTGCCTTTACCCAAGCTGACAGCTCAACCACACGTAAGTATGGTGGCACAGGCCTTGGCCTTGCCATATCTCGCAGTATTGTTAATATGTTACAAGGAAAAATCTGGGTTGAAAGTACCGTTGGCAAGGGTTCAACCTTCTTTTTTACCGCAATCTTTGATATTAATCCGGATCAAGATTGCCTTAAAGACCATGCCGACAGTACAACAAATTTTGCTAATTCCGCACACCAAGGCGCAAAAATCCTACTTGTGGAAGACAATGATATTAATCAATTAATTGCAGCCGAGCTACTAACAAAAGTTGGCTACCGTGTTGAAATAGCAGACAATGGTCAAAAAGCCTTGGATATGCTTGCAGAAAAAAATTATGACCTTGTACTCATGGACATTCAAATGCCCATTATGGACGGACTCACCGCCACTCAAAAAATTCGCGCTCAAGAAAAGTTTAGTACATTGCCTATCATTGCCATGTCGGCGCATGCCATGACAGGAGATAAAGAAATCAGCTTGCAACACGGCATGAACGACCATATTACTAAACCCATAGACCCAGAAGTGCTTTACAAAACTTTACAGCACTGGCTTGATCACGCCTTGCAAAACTAAACGACGCTAAAAAGCATTCAGAAAGGCACGCTAATCCAAATGCCCCAAAGAGAACA
>CAYJHU010000004.1:5042-23277 GCA_964369655.1 uncultured Desulfovibrionaceae bacterium
GCTGACTATTTCTTTTTAGCCAGCCAATGTTCAAGAGTCAGATAGAGTTTTTGCGGATCAATAGGTTTGGTTACGTGATCATTCATACCCTTTTGTAAGCTTAACTCATAATCGCCTTGCATGGCATGAGCACTCATGGCAATGACTATCATATCTGCAAGAGCTGAATTTTCACGTATTTTTTGGGTGGCGGTAAAACCATCCATAACAGGCATTTGAATATCCATAAGCACCGCTGCATAGCGCTTTTTTTCTAGCAAATCTAAAGCTTCTTGCCCATTATTTGCCACATCTACTTTATACCCTACTTCCTCCAAGAGTTCTTGTGCAATTATCTGATTTATATCATTATCTTCAACAAGCAATAAATGTTCACCACCAGTGTTCTGAGTATTTTCTATAATTTCCACTGAACGTTCTGTTTCCGAAAGTAATCCAGTATACAGAGGAAAGTTCAGCGCAAAGTAAAAAGTCGCTCCAGCGCCCTCATCACTTTCCACCCAAATTCCACCCTGCATACTTTCCACAATTTTTTTGCAAATAACAAGACCAAGACCGGTGCCGCCATATTTTCTGGTAATGGACGTATCAGCTTGAGTAAAAGGCGAAAAAAGTCGATCCTGTTGTTCTTTACTTAAGCCAATACCGGTATCTTTTACCGAAAAAACACAAGGTAATATATTATCTACAATATCTTCACAATGCACATTAACGCTTATGGTGCCTTTTTCCGTAAACTTAATGGCATTGCTCACAAAGTTAAAAAGCACTTGCTTAACGCGCAAAGGATCGCCCTCCAGTAACACTTTAGGGCAATTACCACTATCAATTTTAAGCTCTAAGCCTTTTTCTTGAGCAGGTGCACTATAAAGACTGTCTGTTTCAAGGCAAAGGCTCTCTATATCAAAGGGAAGAGCCTCAAACTCTAGCTTTCCCGCTTCCATTTTAGAAAAATCTAAAATATCATCAATGATTCTTAGTAAATTATTGGCAGAAAACAAGCACTTTTGAATATAATCTTCTTGTTTTGCATTAAGCTCTGTATGAGATACCAAATGTAGCAAACCAAGAATACCATTCATGGGGGTGCGTATCTCGTGGCTCATATTAGCCAAAAATTCACTCTTAATGCGTGCATTTTTTTCTGCATTATCAATATGATGCTTTAAGGAGCTTACCATAACAAGTAAGTGTTTATAAACACCATAATGAGTCTTGTTATCGTCAATATCATAGTCATTATTAACGACTCGTCCCGTGATTTTTATAAGCTCAGCAGGATCCTTCCCCAACTGCCTACTAATGGTAAACATAATCCACCCGCAAACGCAGGTAGCAAGTATAGTTACCAGAGCTATGCCCAAATAAATCAACTTAAGTGAGTTTTTATATACAATATCGCTTTCAAGGGATGCTTGGGTGCCATGCTCGCGGTTAAAATTGACTGCTTTTAGTAATTCAACAGAAGCCTCATTAAAGAGTTGCTGCGACTTATTACGCAGAGTATAAACCGCCCCCAGCATATTATTGTCGCGCGCCATAGCAAACATCTCTTCGCTGGTGCGCATATAATCTTCCCACAAAGCGCAAAATTTATTAAATATTTCATGCTCTTTCGATGTAGAAATAAGATCTTTATAATTATTCATGGCAACATTAAGTTCAAATGAAACATTCAGAATATTTTGTTCTATGTCAGCTTTATCAGCTTTAGCACCAGCATAAATATAAGAGATTTCATGAATTCTATAGTCCGATGTCAACGTATTAATGCGCTGTACAGCCACAGTAGATGGCAGCCAGTTTGTGGAGATTTCATTGGATTTTTGATTGACATTTTTTAACTGTTTAGCACTAAAAGCTCCAAGAGCCACAAAAGCTAAAAGCAAGATGCAGGTCATGAGCATAAGTTTTGTTGATAGCCGCATACATGTCTCGCTATGGTAAAAATGTCTACAAAGATAACGATTTTACTAATTAGGCTAGATTGAATAAAATTATTATCATACCAAGAATTTATGAGCAAGTAAAAAGTTCAAATTACATTTTATTCACTTTTGTACCGGCATAGGTGAAGCTTCCCTTAATCATGCCAAAAAATGTACCTTTATCGATACCAATGGGCTTACCGCAAGGGCACCAGATTTTTCCATCACGCTCGGTCACATCATATAACTTGCTAATACGCTCCTTATGGCAACGCACAACTTCGCCTTGTCCAAGCTTTTGATATTTCCAAAGTTTACGCCGACACGCTGAGCATTTTATTGTCAACATACTATATTCCTAAATTTTGTTTTTATATTAATACTTTTATGACAAAAATAAGGCCGTTTGCCAAGGTGTAATTTTGAAAAAGCCTTTTGCACGAAATTCCTTACGAAAACTCATGCAAAAGGCTTTATGGAAATAATTTGGGAGGGAAAATCCCCCAAAGCGTTATTAGTTATGTGTTATCTTAATCCCTTTCAAGCAATTTTTTCAAAAGCTCTTGAAGCTCAAGGGCCATTTCAGATAAATCTTGTACAGCCTGTGAGGCTTCCGTCATACCACCGGCAGTTGTGCCAGCAATGTGGTTAATCTCCTCGATGGAATTATTAATTTCTTCCGAGGTGGCGGATTGCTCTTCTGCGGCGGTGGCAATGCTAGAAATAAGGGCCGTATTGGTATTAGCCAGCTCCAAAATTTCTGACAATGCGTCACCAGATACGGCGGCAAGCTTGGTAGCTTCGCCGGCAAACTTCGCACTTTCGCTCACGCGTTCAATATTCATGGTCGTTGTTTGCTGAATACCGCGAATGCTATTACCAACCTCAGTGGTAGCAGTCATGGTTTTTTCTGCCAGCTTACGTACTTCGTCAGCTACAACAGCAAAGCCTCGTCCGGCTTCACCGGCGCGTGCAGCTTCGATGGCAGCATTTAGGGCAAGCAAGTTAGTTTGGTCGGCAATATCAGAAATAACATCCATAACACTGCCAATACTTTCTGCTTGTTGTCCAAGTTGCTGCATGTTTACTTCAAGCTCACGTGCAACATCATTAACGCTCTTAATGGCAGCGACCACTTGATTTACAAGTTCAGCCCCTTCTGTTGCCTTATCACGCACATTGTCAGATTGCGTATTGGCATCACCGGCATTGCTTGCAACTTCAAGCACGGTTGCATTCATTTCTTCCATGGCGGCAGCAGTTGAAGTTACGCGATCACGTTGAATTTGCGCTCCGGTGGTAACCTCTTCAACTTGCGCAGTCAGTTGACGTGAGGCGGTAGCCATACGCTCAGAAATATTTTGAGCTTGACCAGCCACATCTACAATAGTTCTTTGTGTGCTCTTAATAGCCGTTAAATCAGTAATTAACTGTAACACGCACGCAAGTTTACCGTTATCATCAAGGAAAGGAATAGCAGTATACGAAATATCAAGCGCCTTACCGCCAGGACGTGCCACAGTCTGGCCTGTGGCAGGCTTTAAGGTTGCTACAGCCTTGTTAAGAGCATCACCGGGAGTATCAGAATCATCACGGTTCATAACTTCTTTGCAGGTTCTATCTACATAGCCTGTGCCTACAATGCTTCTGCCAATATCATTGATATACACGATGCGCAAATTTTTATCCAAAACAACAACGGGAGCCGTAAGTACATTCAAAATATTTTGATATTGCTTTAAGGTAACGTTTGTTCCTTCAATAAGCTCTGCATACGCTCCTTGGAACTTGGCACTATCACCTTGAATTTCAACTTGCCCAGCTTGTAATCCAGCTTTTACTCGGCCATATTCTTCAATAATTTGTCCTAATGACTGTGGAATAGAACGCAAGGCATCGGCAAGAAAACCAATCTCATCCTTTCTTTTCACGTCAAGCTTACTGTCAAGGTCACCGCTGGCAATGGCTTTGGCAAATTCTGCCCCTTTGGACACCGCCGCAACCACCGGACGAATAATAATAAAGGCAACAATGGCACTTAAGCCCACAGCAATAAGAGTTGCAATAATGGCAAGGTTGCTCAATTTATCAAGATCGCTAAAGATATCTCGTTTTTCTGCCCTTGCAATAACCACCATGTCACTATCAAGAAGCTTGGTGTGGTATGCAATTACAGGCTCACCTTTAACATTAACATATTCCGTCATGCCATTGTTTGCAGTTGCAATTTTTTTCATATCAGCTGCGATGGTTAGATTTTCTTTCATCAATAAGTCTTTGTTCTGATCAAGTACTATGCGTCCCTTACCGTCAATGGCAAAAGCATAGCCACGCTCACCTACGGTAATCCCCTTAAAGACGGCATCATACACTTGCGAAAAGCTAATATCACCACTAAGCACACCTACAATATTGCCACTTTCGTCCTTAACCGGAAACACAACGGCCATCAAAACTTCGTTGGTGATGGTGGACATTCGCGGACTTGCTTTAGGTATACCACCCTTTACGGCTGTTTTGAAATAATCACGGAAGGAAATATCTGTGCCTACTGCCTTGGCATTGGAAGAAGCAACAATAACTCCCTTGGTATTAAGGAGGTTAAACCCATTCATCATAGGTAATTCACGAACTCGTTCCGTAAACCATGTATTCATGGTCTTCACTTCATCTTCGCTGGGCTGTTCCAGCTCAGAAAATGAAATAACGTTAATATTAACGGCTGTTAAATGAATAAATGTACTGGTAGACTTGATTGTATAATCAAGCATACGCTGTAAAGTCGATGTGGTCACCTCCATGGTATTTAATGAAGTTTTTGTAAGCGCTTTAGACGTATTCTCATACGTTAAATAGCTCAAAATACTCATAGAAAGCAACAAAACCAGCGTAATTGGCAAAAGAATTTTTTGTAAAAGCTTCATAGGTGGTCTCCCTTATAGATTTGGCACTATATCTTATCGGTTTATATGCTAAGAACTTTATGCAATCAGACAATTAAATATAAAAATAAAAAAACTAATATTACAAATATTTATCCTGTTTTTGTTTTGAAATTTCCAGCAAAGAAAATATTTTTCGTATCGTTATACACTATTTTGCATAAAACAGGACTTAAAAAAAATTTCCATGCCATCGCCTCTCGCAGAGAGGCCTTTACAAAGAGAAAATTCGAGGGTAAAGTAATCTTGGCTTGAGGTGTATTTTGAACATGTAAGTAAAAACACATAAAAAACATAGTATATTACCATGAATTACTCTATCGCCGGCACATGCCTACCCACTATTTTAGATATCTCACAAGATATCTTCATTGTTGTTGAGAAAGATACTTTAAAGCTTTTAGAGTACAATCCAGCATTTGCTAAGTTAGGTTTTGAAAAATTATCGCTCGAGTCAGAAATTTTTCTTACTCAAAAACCGTTTAGCACCCAATTTTCTGGTCTAAAAGACATCATTCAAATTCACTCTCAATTACTTTTAGCCGGCGATAACCCACGACTTTTTGCTTACCTTCCCATGGGGGTAAACGACAAAATACATCATGATGTCTATGCCAAAGTTGTGCATATTTTTGAAGATAATTCTGCAGTACTTATACAAATTTATATTGATGATGACTTTAGCCTTCCTTCTCAGGTGGCGTTACATAACCTTGAGCGTCGCGACACCTTACTGACTGCTACAAGCAAAGCCGCCCAAGAACTTCTCTCAGAAAATGACGATTTTGACCTCACTATCAACAATGTTCTTGGAATCTTAGGATCTGCTACCAATGTAGATCGTGTGTATGTATGGAGTATTCACAATTCCGAAAATCCAGAAAAAGATGACAGACTATATACTTCACAGCTTTATGAATGGAGCGAAGGTGCAGAGCCACAACAAGGCAATGAACTTACCGTAAATATGCTGGTGGATGAAATCATTCCTACCTGGATAGGCACTTTCCTTGAAGGTAAATGCGTGAATAATCTTGTGAAAAATATGCCACAAGAAGAAAGGGAACAATTAGAGCCACAAGGCATTATTTCCATAATGACAGCCCCCATCATGTTTCATGGACATTTATGGGGCTTTATAGGCTTTGATAACTGCCACTCTGAATATACTTGGAGCCATGCCGAGGAAGATATTTTACGCACGGCAGGAACGCTCATTAGCACTGCCATTCATAGCAAACGCACCAACTTGGCCTTATATGAGGCACAAGAGCGCTTTTGCGGAGTAGAAGAAGCTACGGGTGACATCATTTGGTCTGTGGATGAAAACCACAATATCAATTATATTTCCCATCGCTTAACGGCTGTTTTGCAATATGAACCAGAGGAAATCATAGGAAAGCCATTTAACGCTCTCTTGCTTAAACCCGAGGAGTTTGTCTGCACTGCTACGCCAGAAAATTTCATCATGCGCGATTTTGAGCTTCGCGCACGTAGCAAGGATGGCTCCATAAAGTGGCTCCGCTCATCTTGCAAATATATTTTTACTGAAGAGGGCACACTGCTTTATGGCTTTGGTTCAAGCTCTGATATAACACGCATGCACGACGTGCAAGATGCTCTGCACATTGCCAACAAAGAACTAGAAGAAGCTATTAAAATTGCTAACGAACTTGTAGAATCAGCCAATAAAGCAAATGTGGTCAAAAGCAATTTTATTGCCAATATGAGCCATGAGATTCGCACCCCCATGAATGCAATCATGGGCTTAGCTCATCTTTTGAAAAATACAGAACTTGGCGCAAAGCAGCGCGAATACATTGACACCATAGAAGAGTCTAGCGTTTCCCTACTGGAAATTGTTAATAATATCCTTGATTTTTCTAAGACACAAGATGGCAATATGTCTATGGAAAAAGAGTGCTTCAGCATGAAGGATATAGTCCATGACATGCAACGCATTGCCACGCAGTGGACTGATGAAAAGAATATTGAATTTAATGTCACTTTAGAACCGCAAATTGCATCCGAATATATTGGCGATGCCATTCGTCTAAATCAGGTGCTTACAAGCCTCATCACCAATGCCATGAAATTTACTCATAAAGGCAGTGTTAAAGTTTATGCCAAAATTGAAAGTGAAAATAACCACAATGTATTATTGCATTTTACAGTAGAGGACACAGGCATTGGCATTGCGCCGGAACACTTAAATTCGCTCTTTGAAGGTTTCACTCAAGCAGACTTTTCCAGCACCAGACGCTATGGTGGCATTGGGCTTGGACTTGCCCTTTGTAGAAACCTCACGGTACTTATGGGAGGGGAAATTTGGTGCACCAGCGAAGTGGGTAAGGGATCCACCTTTCATTTTACTTGCCGTCTTGATAAAACAACCCCCGAAGAAATACGTCCCATAAGAACGCTCAAGGAAGTTCGTATTGTGGCTGCTCTCAACGATGAAAAAGCCTTCAGTATTTTACAAAAAAAGCTCTTGCCCCTTGGCTATACCAATATGTTTTTTGCCGGTGATACCCAAGCCATCAAAGCATATGTCGGCGGTGCTGCCACTCCGGATATTATTCTTTTGCACCACAAATTTAGTGATATTCTTACCCTTGAAAAAACACTCCAAGAAGATAAAGCGTCTTTTAAGAACATCCCTATCGCATATTTTTCTTCAAAAGACAGTCCTATAATTCCAAACACCTACACAACTAAAGATCATATGGATGCCTCTTCCATCCATGATGCTTTCGTTGAGATTTTAGGCAGAGTTTTTGAGGTTGACCAAACCGCATGGCAAAAAGATTTTGAAGGTATTTTGCGTACCCATTACCATGGTAGAAAAATCTTACTTGTAGAAGATAACGAAATAAATCAAATGATTGCACAAAGCATCTTGGAGGATGTGGGCTTTGAAGTCATCATTGCCAATAATGGGCTTGAAGGCTACGAGCTTATGTATAAGGATGATTTTGATTTGGTTATCATGGATATACAAATGCCTGTTATGGATGGTATTTCTGCGGCAAAAAAGATACGTGAAAATGATGATTTTTCCCATATCCCCATCATTGCCATGACTGCCCATGCCATGGAAGAAGATAGAGAAAAAAGCATTAATGCCGGCATGAACGACCATACAACAAAGCCCATTGACACAACTCAACTCTTTAAGGTGTTATTGCATTGGCTTTCTAGAGATGCCTACGAAAAAATGTTGTAATAAATATTATGCATCCACTTGTTAAGAATGCATCCAAAATCTAAGCCTTTTTTAGGCTTTGATAAAGATATCAATACGAATTACAAAAAATAATATAATGAGATATTACCATGCAATTGTCTGCGTTAAACTCTGCTGATTTTTACAATACACTTTTAGATACATTGCCCATAAATTTAAGCTACTGGACAAAGGAAGCTCAGCCTTTTTTTGCTACCAAAGCTTTTCTTTCTTTTTTTTGCGTTGCAGATATTAACGAATTTGCACAAAAAATCCCATTTATTGACCCCAAAACACAAGCAAACGGCGTAGAATCCACCCTACTCAGGAAAAATTATCTACAGCAAGCCTTAGACACAGGAACTGCTACCTTTATTTGGCAACATAACAACAACGCAGGTGACACATTTCTTGTAGAATATACTTATACGCGTATGGCATACCAAGATGAATTCTTTATTGCCAGCACCGTCAAAGAAATTGACCAAACTGCTTTAAAAAAAGAACGTGCTGAGGCCGTACTTGACGCAACTCCACTTGCAATTACCTATTGGAACAAAAATGAAGAAGTCGTCGATTGCAATCAGGCAACCCTAGACTTATATAAATTTAAAACCCTAGAAGAATATAAAAACAATGCCTTAGCAATATACCCGCCTTGCCAGCCCTGCGGTAAAAACTCTTTAGAATTAGCCACAAGTATTCTTAATTATGCTTTTAAAGAGGGAAGCTATCGCACAGAATGGGAATTTCTTACCCTTGATGGTGAAAAAATCCCGACAGAACTAACACTTACGCGAGTACGATACAACGACGAAGACTTTGTTATTGAATTTACTAAAGACTTACGAGAAGTCAAAGCTAGCGAAGCTAAGACAAAAGTCGCAGAAGAACGCGCACGCATTATGCTGGACAGCACCCCCTTATGCGCCAATTTTTGGAATAAGGATTTTGAAAATATAGATTGCAACTTAGCTGCGGTTAAACTGTTTAGATTGAAAAACAAACAAGAGTACTTGGACAGATTTTTTGAGCTTTCACCAGAATATCAACCAGATGGAAGATCCTCGGCAACTGCTGCTTTAGAAAATATCACCACCGCTTTTAGGGACGGATCATGCACCTTTGAGTGGATGCACAATACCCTTGATGGAGAGCCCATTCCGGCAGAAATCACGCTTTTGCGCGAATATTATCAAAATGAACCCATTGTAGTTGGATATACTCGGGATTTACGTGAAATTAAAGCCAGTGAAGCTAAGGTAAAAGCGGCAGAAGACAGGGCGCGTATTATGCTTGATACAATGCCTTTATGCGCCAACTTTTGGAATAAAGATTTCCACAATATAGATTGTAACCTCGAAGCCGCCAAACTCTTTGAGCTCAAAAACAAGCAAGAATATCTGGATAGATTTGGAGAGCTTTCTCCAGAATATCAACCGGATGGAAAACTCTCAAGAGATTCGGCGCTAGAAAAAATCACCACGGCCTTTAGGGATGGGTATTGTAAATTTGAGTGGATGCACAATAAGCTTAACGGTGAGCTTATCCCTGCAGAAATTACTCTTATTCGCACCACCTACCAAGATGAGCCCATTGTTACCGGTTTTACACGTGATTTGCGTGAATTAAAGGCTACCTTAAAAAAAGTAAAAGCCGCAGAAAATAGAGCGCAAGCCATGCTCGACTCTTTTCCTATGGGGGCAAATTTTTGGGATAAAGATTTACACCTTATCGATTGTAACTTAGAAATTGCCAAGCTGTATGATTTTAACAGCAAACAAGAATATATAGAAAACTTTTTTAAGGTAAGTCCGGAATATCAACCTGATGGCAGACTCAGCGCTCCCACCATAGCCGCCCTTTTAATGGAAGCCTTTCAGGTTGGCTATAAACGTTTTGAGTGGCTTTGCATACAACCGCACACCGGAGAGCCCCTGCCCGTTGAAGTGACCCTTGTACGTATTGTGCATAATGATGAATATGCCATGATTAGTTATGTGCGTGATTTACGCGAATATAAAGCCATGTTGCAAGAAATTGCTCAAAATGAGCAAGACCTGCGCGCGGCTAAAGAACTTGCAGAAAAAAGCACCCAAGCCAAGAGTGAGTTTTTAGCCAATATGAGTCATGAGATTCGAACTCCCATGAACGGCGTACTTGGTCTTTTACATCTTTTGGAGCAAACTCCCATGAACGAAGTTCAAGAAAAGTATCTGAAAAAAAGTGTCTTTTCTGCCAACAATCTCATGCGTATTATTAATGATATTCTTGATTTTTCAAAAATTGAAGCCGGCAAGCTTGAAATGGAAGATCATCCCTTTACCATACATAGCATTTGCCAAGATGTAACAGATTTATACGCCAACAATGCCGCTGAAAAAGGTCTAAACCTTTACGTTACTTTTGGGGAGAATGCACATACGGTACTACTTGGTGACGCACTGCGCTTAAAGCAAGTACTCTTTAACCTTGTCAGCAATGCCATAAAATTCACCTCTGCCGGTTCTGTTACCCTAGAAGTAGAAAGCACCATACAAGACGATAAGGAAATGCATTGTACCTTTGCAGTAAAAGATACGGGTATTGGCCTTACTGAGGAACAAGTGGGCAAGCTTTTTTCTGCCTTTTCACAGGCAGACAGTTCCGTAACGCGCAAATATGGCGGCACTGGTCTTGGGCTGGTTATTTCGCGCAGTATCATTACCATGATGCGCGGGAAAATTTGGATCGAGAGTACACTCGGCGAGGGTTCATCCTTTTATTGCACCACTATCTTCCCCCTTGCCCCGCAGACCGAGCAAGAGGAGCATGCGCTTGAGCAAAGTAATTCTGAACAAAATTCCTTTACTGGTGGCCATCTTTTGCTTGCAGAAGACAATGAAATCAATCAACTGGTGGCACAGGAAATTTTACAATCGGTCGGCTATACTCTCGATATAGCCAATGATGGACAAGAAGCCCTTGCCTTACTTGAAAAAAACACCTACGACGCCGTACTTATGGACATTCAAATGCCCATTATGGATGGCTATACTGCCACACAGCGCATCCGCGAGCAAAAACAATATGCTCAACTCCCCATCATTGCCATGTCTGCCCATGCCATGAAAGGAGCAAAAGAGATGAGCCTTTCTGTTGGCATGAACGACCATATTACCAAACCTATTGTACCTGATACTCTCTATAGAACTCTAGAAACATGGATTTCAAAAAGCCGCGCCGAAAAAAATAGCAACTAAAATGTCGATGCTGAAAAACACGTTTCCACGTTTTTTTTCAGAAAGGCACGCCCACTCCAAATGCCCCTTCGGGGGCGCCAGAAGTGAATTCTGGCTCATTTTATGTGGCGAAAAATTGTCGATACTGAATAAATATAAACATTTTCTTCAACATCAACAAATACCCCACATTTTTTTCAAAACTTTCTGTCTTTTCCCTTGACAAAGTTGTAGTACAATTTTATGCCTTTACCACGCATCTTAGCGTGTGGACATGCGTTCTGCATATCCCCCTTACATAACAAGCGTTTTTTTACACGCTTGTGGGCTTTCCAGCCTGGGGCCAACTGCCTCGTCGCCAATGACTATTATGTCGGCGCCTTTTTTTCCTTGTCAGATGAGTTTTTACTCTTATTTTTATAGTGGTAGCAGTATAATTTTATACTATGCCTCTTTGCCCAAAATAAACAAAAGGATTTTATTATGGCAGACATTCAATTGCAAAAGCCCCAAGCAGGACAAACCAGTATCATTGCTCCCCATGCGGAAGATCGCCTTGTATTAACATTTGATACCTCCGATGCGACCCTTACCCGCGAAGGTGACAACCTTGAAATGAGCTTTGAAGATGGCTCTAAACTTTCCTTAACAGATTTCTATGTCGCGTTTACCTCTGAGAATATGCCCACTTTTCTCATTGGCGATGCAGAAGTTGGCGGTGAGCAATTCTTTGCTGGCATGGACGAAACCCTTATGCCTGCCGCGGGTGGCACTAATAGCCCCATTGGCGGCGGCACCATCACAAGCTTTGCAGAAGGCACGCTCTTAACGGGCATTAATCGCCTTGATGGCCTTGACCAAGCACGCACAACGAGCACCGATGATGACCAACAACAGTTTGGCGGATTTGATGACGACAGCACCGTTGCCGCCATAACTACCCCCATCGATAGAACACCCAATATTAAAGACGATGAAGATCTTACCGGCAATATTGCTGACGCTTTTCAAGACACACTTACCACTCAAGACGGCGGAGAAAGAACCGACAGCGGCGCTTTGGAATTTACCTTAGGCGACGGCGACCTTGAAGACCAAACCATCACCATTACCCTCAAAGATGGCTCCGAGCACGAGCTAAACTTTGACAGTAATAATGAAGCAACAGTTGATACTGAGTATGGCACACTGACCTTTACTCGTGACCCTAGCCCCAATGCCGATGGTAGCTACACCCTTGGCTATGAATTTGAGCAAACAAAACCTTATGACCACTCCGATACTACCAGCGGAAGTGAAACAGAAGGTGCTGACTCCTTTAAAGTCACCATCACTGATCCTGATGGAGACTCTGCTTCCACAGGTGATATCGATATTAATATTCAAGACGACGGTCCTATTGCTCATACTGATACCGATGATATTACCGAAGGCGATGCTGCCGCCACTGGCAACATTTTAGATAACGATGATAAAAGCGTCGATGGCACAACGCTTACGGAAGTCACTCTTCCTGACACAGGCATGGAAGGCTGGAGCAAAGTTGAAACCACAGGCGATGAGCTTGCTAAATTTGAATCCGACAAGGGCAGTATCGTCATCAATAAAGATGGTAGCTACACTTTTACCTATACTGACAAAAGTCTTGCCGATGGCGTCACAGAGGACTTTACCTTTAATTATACCATCACCGATGGTGACGGCGACACATCCTCAAGTTCGCTCACCATTACCGCAACGGGCACTGACAGTGTACCAAGCTTTACAGTGCAAGGTACTGACCTTACTACCGACGATTCTGCTTTAGCTGACGGCGTAGGCACCGAAAGTGCCAGCAATATTGCCAACGGTAGCCTCAGTTACACCATGGGCGACGGCGAAGCAGCAGACCAAAGCATTAGCATTGAACTTAATGGTACTGTATATGACCTTACCTTTGATAGTAATGGTGAAGCTACCCTCACCGGTGATTACGGCACCTTTACTTTTACACAAGGCAACACCACCAATGCCGATGGTAGCTACACCTTGTCCTATAGCTACGAACAAACAAGCGCCTATGACAAACATGGCGATGACACAAGCGCCAACGAGCAACAACAAGCGGCTGAATCCTTTAAGGTTATCGTGACTGACCCTGATGGTTCTACTGTCACCTCTGATTCCATTGACGTTAACATTTATGACGATGGCCCACAGATTGGCTATGGCGATGAGCACCCCGCAGATGGCTCATACGATACCGCCAAAAATGCTGACGGCGACTACACTGCCAGTGGCCAAATGGACTTTGACTTTGGTGCCGACGGAAAAGATTCTGTTGACGTATCTATTGGCGACCAATTTGGTACAGCAAGATTTTTGACCATTACCAATGAAGACGGCAGCACCTTGCTTGTAGACATTTCTCAAAATGGTAATACCATCACCGCCACCAATAGCAATAATGGTAGCGAAGCTTTTGTTTTCACCATGAATGATGATGGCACTTGGGACTTTAAGCAGTCACAACCTTTCACCGGTGAAGTAAAAATTGATGTAACCATCACCGATGGGGATGGCGATAAGGCCGAATCCTCTCTTGTAGTTAAAGGCTCCGACGCAGTACCAATTGCCAAAGCTGACAGCACCACAGTTGATGAAGGTGACCAAGTCACAGGTAACATCCTTGGCAACGATACCGCAGGCAATAAGGCTGACGGCGACAGCTCTGCAGATGCAGGCAAGGAGCTTGTCGATGTTACTGCTCCGAAAGGCTGGACTCAGCTTCCCACCACCGATGGTGAACTTGCTAAGTTTGAATCCGCCGCCGGTACTATTACTTTTGATAAAAACGGTGACTACACCTTTGACTCCAATCCCAACACCACAGATGAAGAAGTTAGCTTTGAATTTGACTACAGCATCAAAGACGCTGACGGTGATATCAGTGAAAGCACCCTTACCATTGATGTAACAGACGTTACCCTCGAACATGATGAAACAGGCGGCACAGTTGCAAGTGATGACGACGCCTTAAATCAAAGTATCGAAGTCACAACAAGTCTGGACGACGGCATAAGTTTTGATCCAGAAGCTGAATTGCCCACCTCTGACTATGGTGTGTTTGATTTTGATGATAATGGTAACCTTACCTTTACACAAACGGTGCCTTATCCGCACGCTGCAGATACGGACAGCGTCACTTTAGACTATACCTTTGCCACCAAGGATGAACTCGGCAATGAAAGCACAGCCACTGTTAGTGTGACTATCGCTGACTCTGTTCCTGAAGCAAAAGCAGATAGCGATTCTGTTACCGAAGACGGTGCCGCCGCCACTGGCAACATTTTAACAAATGATACCGAAAGCACCGATGGCACAACGCTTACAGAAGTAACTCTTCCTGATACAGGCATGGAAGGCTGGAAAACTCCTGACGGCTGGACTCCCACCGGTGATGAGCTTGCTAAGTTTGAGTCCGACAAGGGCAGCATTGTCATTAATAACGATGGTAGCTATACCTTTACATATACCGACAAGAGCCTTGCCGATGGCGTCCAAGAGGACTTTACCTTTAATTACACCATCACCGATGGTGACGGCGATCCATCCTCAAGCTCATTGACCATTACCGCAACGGGCACTGACAGTGTACCAAGCTTTACAACGCAAGGCGCTGATTTAAGCACTGACGATTCTGCTTTAGCTAGTGGCGTAGGCACCGAAAGTGCCAGCAACATTGCCAACGGTAGCCTCAATTACACCATTGGCGACGGCGAAGCAGCAGATCAAAGCATTAGCATTGAGCTTAACGGTAATGAGTATGACCTCACCTTTAATAGCAATGGTGAAGCCACAGTCAATGGCGAATACGGAACCTTTACTTTTACACAAAGCACTACCCCCAATGTCGATGGTAGCTACACTTTGTCCTATAGCTACGAACAAACAAGCGCCTATGATAAGCATGGCGACAAAACAAGCGCCAATGAACAACAAGAGGCCGCCGAATCCTTTAAGGTTATTGTAACTGACCAAGATGGTTCTGCTACGTCTTCGGATTCTATAGATATCAACATCTATGACGATGGCCCAGTGGTAAAAACTGCCGGCCAAGAAGCCGATGACAGTTCAACCACTGCCAATGTAGTGGGTAACATAGCCTCTGCTAACATTGAAGTTGACTTTGGTGCAGATATGTTAAGCAAGCCTGACGCTTCCGGTGAAACAAACGGAGCTAAAATAGAACTAGAACCTAGCCAAGGTGCAACTGTCGGCTTAGGTGTGGAATGGAATGGCACAACATGGGTGAAAGGACATTCCTGGCAAGATGGTATTGAAGTTACCGGCAGTGTGTCAGAAGGCTTTACCATCAAACTTGGTGATGTAACCTTAACCAACACACCTGAAAATCCAAACAATTGGAATGTTTCCTATGAAGTTAGCGGCCGTGACGATGTCACCATCAACTTCACAGATAGTGATGGAGACAAAGTATCACACACTATTGACCCAGAAGGCTACGTAAACATTGATATGGATCTTTCCGATTCAAAGCTTACTGTGGACGAAGCAAACCTTGCTGACGGCACAGCTCCAGACGCTACAGAATTACTCCAAACTGGCGAAATTGTCATTGAAGGCGGCGTTGACCTTAAGAGTATTACCATTGAAGGTACAGTCTTTACAAAAGATTCCAAAGGCGATTGGCCAGGTTCTGTGGATACAGCTAATGGCACTGTTCAAATAGGCTCTGTGACAACAGATAATGATGGCAACACTGTTGTTAGCTATGAATATACCCTTAAAGACAGTATTGATAGCGGGGATGAGGCTTCTATTACCAAGGAAGACCGCTCCTTTGACATGACCTTCACCGATGCAGATGGCAACAGTGACACCGCCACCATTGATGTAACCATCATGGACGATGCTCCGCTGGCCAAAGAAATTGAAACCCATACCACCACCGACACTGCAACCACCTATGTGGAAATTGACTTTGGCGCTGATAACGAAGACGGAAAATCCCTCACCTTTAATGATGAGACCTTCACCTTCGAAAATGGTAGCTGGACCAATGAAAACGGAGATACCATAGCCCCTGACGCCGATGGCAATGTAGTCCTTGAAGCCGGCGATATGAGCCTTAGCAACAATGGCAAAAGTGATTTATGGGAAGTAAACGTTTCTGATGTAACTACCGACGGTAAGGAAAAAGAAATCACTGTCACCGACGCTGACGGCGATACGGCAGACATTGATGTGAGCGTTACACGCAGTGAATCCGAGCAAGATAATGACTTTGCCGGACTGCTCGGAGCAGCCTCACATTTTGATCCGGGTACAAACTATAATATCTCCATTGTTTTTGACACTTCCGGCTCTATGTACCATGACACATATGGGGATATAAAGGGTGATGAAACACGTCTTGATAAGGCTTGCGATGCACTTATTGATTTTGTTGGCGAACTTTATGAACATGCCAAAAATGCAAGTACCACAGGCGGAGTTGTCAACTTCCAATTGGTTACCTTCTGGGGCGAGCTTGATGTTCTTATTGATGGGAGCAAGCCTTTAACCGAAAGTTATAATGAAGTAATTTCTGAAATCAATGAATTAAGAAATCTGACCAAAAACACTAACGATCCTGATTTCCATTGGGGTACAAATTACGAACAAGGCTTTAACGCTGCTGCAGATTGGTTTAAGAGTGAAGAAATTAAGGAAAATGGTTACGAAAATCAAATTTTCCTTATCTCCGATGGTGATCCAACAGTTGGCGATGCCGCAAAAGGATTTAACAATCTTAACGCAGCCTTAAAAGAAACCGCATCAGGCGAAGGTGAAATCCATGCCATTGGTGTAGGACAAGGTGCCGATGGAACCGAGCTAAATAAATATGACTCTGACGGCAAATCTACCGTTGTTACCGATGAAAATATTGATGACATGTTTATCAAGGTTGAAGAAGGCTCTGAAAAACTACAAACAACACTTTCAAGCCTTGGCATTACCGAACAAGGCGATGATGTGCTTATTGGCGGCATTGACAAAACCTCACTTAAAGACACCTTAGAAACCATTCTAGGCAAAGAGCTGAGTGATGCTGAGCTTGTAGAATTCATGAAAAATAATCCCGACTGGGTTCTTAACAATCTGCCCAACAGCACAGAAAACGATCCTGACATCTTATTGTCTGGGGATGGCGATGACACTGTTTATGGTCAGGGCGGTGATGATTTAGTCATTGGCGATGGGGATATTGGCGATGTGTCATCCCTTGCTGATGTCGCTTTCTCCACCGAAGAAGAACAAGATAAGTATACTGAAACCGCCTTAAAAGATACGGAAATGACCGTTGAAGAAAGTGGAGCACTGGTACAAAATCTTGTGGATAGTATCCAGAATATTCTCAATGGCGACGATGAAGCAGCCAAAAAAATGCTTACCGATGCCATCAAGGATATGGAAGGAGTCAACGATGGCAATGACACCATCTATGGCGGCGAAGGCGATGACATTTTGCTCGGCCTCGGCGGTAACGATGTCCTCTTTGGCGGTGGTGGTAACGATGCTATCTTTGGCGGCAGCGGCGACGACATAGTTGTTATGCCAAATATTGATGACGTCATGCATTTGGACGGCGGCGAAGGCAATGACATTCTTCTAGCCAACGTAGACAGCGCAGATACCTTAAAAAGCTTACTTGATCAAAATGAAGACTCTACATTAGACAACATGGAAATAATCATGCTCGGTGATAATGTGGAAGATGCAAAGAATTTAAGAGATGCGCTTGCCAATGACACTTCTGACGATAAGAGCGCCACACTCGGCAAGTGGACAGAAGGCGAAACCCATGAAATCAAGGGACAATCCTATACAGAATATACCCAAGACGACATGACAATCCTTGTGAACAAAACCATG
>CAYJHU010000005.1:0-22771 GCA_964369655.1 uncultured Desulfovibrionaceae bacterium
CATTATCATAATACAAAAAAAGGTGTTTACTTATGAAAATATTTTGTAAAAATTTCGTTCCTACCTTAGTTTTTTTATTTGTGTTAGCAAGCGTTAACCTTGCTCATGCTAAAGAAGCCAAACTTGAGATTGAAAATACCACCGCATTTACTGTTGATATTGCCCTTGTGTACATGAAGGACAAAAGATCTGCGCCTGTTAGCAGAGGCTGGTATGTGGTCAATCCGCGCTCCAAGGCCACCATTGCCATAAATACTGATAGCGAAAAGATTTTTTGGTATGCCAAAACCGACGATGGCTGGTATTGGGGCGGTGATGAAAACAACAAAAACGACGCGACCTTTGATATTTATCAAGCAAAATTCAGCGTTGAGGTGGGAAAAAAGTTGCAGGGAAAAACTGCCGTACCGGTGCGCTTTAAAGGCATCCCTCGCCAAAAGGACACCTTTCACCTAAGACTTGTTGATTAGCCTTTTTATCTAAATGGCTAAACTTAAAAGCATTCCGCAACAGCTCAGCTATGTGCTTGGGGGGCAGTGGACACGCGACATAACGTGGACAGCCTTCACCATCATCCTTGCACGTCACAGCGCAAGCCAGCTTGGGCAGATAATGCTTGCGCTCTCATTTGGTTATATCGTGCGCCAAGTGGCAGACGTGGGCCTCAATCACTTCCTTATTTCGTCATTTGCGCGCAAAGAAAGCCGCCCGCTACAATTACTGAGCGAAATCACATGGCTCAAGCTTGCCTTACTCACCATTGCCTTGACTTTTACTTGGTTTTTTACCGGATGGCAAAACTACAGCCTTGAGCTACGCTTTACTGTCATGGCCATTGCCGGCGGCCTTGGGCTTGAGGCCGTGGTGAATTCATTTTTTGCCCTGTGCCAGGCCAGAGGCAGGCAAGATGTGGAAATGCGCATTAAAATCCCCTCCAGCCTCATTGGCATTGGCACTGGCATTGTGCTTATTTTATGCAATGCACCCGTTGCCTACATTGCACTCTACAAGCCACTTGAATCATTATTGCTTATTGCTATTTCCGTGCATGCCCTAGGGCGAAATCCTCTAGGAAAACTAAATTTAAGTGTTTTGCGCCACATAGGTGAACAATGGCGTAAGGGTTTGATATTCACAGCCATTTCTGCGTGCGCCATTTTTTATAATAAGCTGAATGTTTTTTTTCTCAAAAAATATGGAGGAGATGAAGCTGTTGGCGCCTATAGTGTGGCCTGGGAAGTGGTGGATGGGCTTTCCATTTTAGTTTCCTCTGCCCTACTTGCTAAGGTTGTTTATCCTCACTTAGCAAAGCTCTGGGACAGCGATAAGCTTGCCTTTCAAAAGCTTGCCGGACAAACCACACGTACTCTTTGGGCCGCGTGCATGCCTGTTATCTATATCATCTGTGTCGAAAGTGACCGCATTCTTACGCTCATTTATGGAGACAATTACGCCATAGCTGTTACGGCACAGCGCATACTAACACCCTGTATTGCTACAGCTTTTTTACACAATCTCGCGGCCTATGCCATGATGAGCATGCGCAAACAAAAACTACTTTTACTTTTTTATTCTACCGGTTTAGCGGTTAACATTATTCTTTGCACTCTTTTAACTGCATGGAAGCCACTCGAAGGTGCGGCGCTAGCCATTACGCTCACCAAAGTATGGGTAGCCATTGGTACTGTGGCTTATTTTCAAATTGCTGCCAAGCCCATGCAGCTTTATCAGTGGGGGCTTGTGGTGGCTGTGCCGCTACTTTCCTTTGGGCTTTGGTGGTTTCTATTACCACACACACACAGATTAATCGCTGAAATTACAGGTCTTATCCCCCTCTTGATACTTTTTTGGGTGTGGCGGCCGCCTTCAGCATTTGAAAAGCAAACACAGCTTTCGCCAGAGCAATAAAGGATGGGATGCATAATGAAAAATCCTTTATATAGTTTACTCTTAGGCATCATATTTCTACTTGCGGCTTGTGACCATAACATTGATGGCCGTGATACTGCACAAGAAATATTGGATAATCACGGCACTTTTTCTGCTACCATTCTGCCGGATTTTACCTGGTCAGCTTTTCAACGCTTTTGGCACAGGGGAGCAGAGAGTAAAGTAAGCTTGCAGGGTATCAAAAAAGTTGAAAACGGTTATGCCCTTGATTATGGCTATGGTGTAACGCTGTTTGTTTTCATGAAAAATGACATGGTTAGCGGCGTAAGTGTTGAATATATAGCCCGCCAAGATACCTATGCCGGTGGCGCACAGTTTAAACGCCTCATGGAGCACATGCTACTTATCGGGACTTTTCGTTGGTCAAAAGATGAGCGCTTTCAGCTAATGCAATACTATTCTGACTTGCTACATGACAAACGAGAATATGTATTTAAACGCTCATATTTTATAAGAGAATATAATGAACCGCTCTGGACATTTGATTTTATTTTCATCGAAGAAGATCCAAACCTTAGACGCAGACCATAAAAAAAGGATATGAACTTTCATCCATACCCTTTCAATTCGTATTGTACTTAGGGAAAATACAACTACAAAACTTGTAATCGAAGATTAGGCATTGGCAGCCTTAAGCATTTCTTCCACCATGCAAAGCGAAGGTGTTGCGTTGGCGTCAAGCCCGCAAAGTTGCCTTACGGCAAGCATAAGCATGTCAAATTGAAGAGTTATTTCTGAATTACCATTAAAGATAACACAATAATCACCTTGCACAGACACTCTATAGGCATTACGTGTGCGCTCAGGTCCATTGCCACGCACGATATAATACACTTGTTCTTTATTATCAGTAACGTACAGTTTTTGACGAGTTAAAGTGGAGCTTTCTTCATCAAACCATGAAGACTCTGCAAAAAGGCGACCGTTGAAAACGAGATCCGACCCATTGTCGTGTTTTAAGCAAACATTTTCCATGGAACCAGTGGAATCATCTACATGCATAGTTGTCTCTCCCTATCAGCAAAATTGGTATAAAAATTTTTTCTAAATCTATAACGTTTCAAAAATTTTTTTAGACAAAATCTAACACTGTTTTACATTTAATTTTGATGGCAAGTGGTTAAAAAAAGTCTAGATTTTTTCTCCCTCTTGTTGATTTTTTATAGCACTTTCCATGCAACTTTGTCAAGTTTAGTTAAATTTTTTTGTCTCCATTTTTATACCCATAAAAAACACTCACTAAGCGTATACAAAAAAACTTTTGTACAAGTCCTCTTTATACACTTTACATAAAGGCCTATTTATACTATTTTTTGTTTAGCATACCTTAAGGAGTACATTATGGCATCACATATTGCCAACGCACGTCAGGGACTTAGGCAGGTTAATTCCAACTTAAAGCAAGGCAAAAGCGCTGCGGCTGTGCAGGCTATCCAAAATGCACTTCAAGCCCTGCGCACCAACTTGCTTAAGGCTGAGCGCACTGAACTCACTGATTTATTACAAGATGCAGTGCAAGGACTTAAGGGCGACCCGCTCATTAAAAAACTTTTTCCGCTTTCTTTAAGTTATACTCCGGGCAATGAGGCTATGCTTGGTGAAAGCATGGCAGAATTGCAAAATTGCCTAGCTGAACATGCCCAAGCAGAAGCCGAAGAAGCCAAAAGAATACGTGATGAAAAAAAACGCGCTTGGCTTGAGAGAGGCAAAAACGAACTTACAACAAGCCAAGAAAAAGGAAGAGCAACCCTCGTTGCCCTTGGGCGCGAATATGCACAAGATTATATGCTGCTTGGTGATATTGGTGAGGCATTTTTACAGGCAAAAATGTATGATGAAGCGGTGACCTTTTTAACCGAAGCCCTTGACCTTCGCGATGATAACATACCGCTTTATAACGCCATTGGTATTGCACTACGTGAACTACAACGCTTTGAACTGGCAGAAACCTATTATTTACGCGCCTCCAAATATTTGCGCAATGATCCAAATTTATACTTTAACATCTCAAGACTTTATCTTGATTGGAATAAATTAGCCAAAGCGCAAAAAGCCGCCTCTGTGGCCTTAAAGCTTTCTCCTGATTTTGTACAAGCACAAAAGCTTCTTGCGCATATAGAAAAAAAGATGGCCGTAGCACAATAAAACTTAAATAGACAAATAAAAACTACTCTTGTAGCATTTTCTAACTGTTTTATTTTTCTTTGTTTTTACGCACATAACGAGCATAACACTGCGCTACGGGATGCATTTTCGGCATAAGTTCTAATAATTTTCCGTTCAACTCCACCGGTGTAAACAGCTCAACTTGCTGAGTTGTTTGTATCTGGCACGCAGCATCCAATGGAGTTCTATCAAGCGATAGACTTGTTTTTACTGTACGAAAATATTCATTGCCCATGAAGGCATTGGCCCTTTCTAAAATATCATCGTGCATAAATGATATTTCTTGAAGACTTAGAGCATCTTCACCGCCCACCATCAACACCTGATTCTTACTTCCAAGTGGCCAAGCAAGGCTTGCAATTTCATCGCCCATAACCATATGCCAATGGCGCCAAAGCTCTATAAGTTGCCTTTGCTCAGGTTTTCCAATGCGGCGCATAAAACGCTCAAGGGTTGCGCGAATGCTCACCGGCCGCGCCCATCGTTTTTTACTCATGTTTTGATTGTAGCCGAACAGCCCTTGGCATGCAAGAAGCAAACTGTACACTGCATTTGACAAAGTCCACTTTTTATGTATAATGTTCATTAATTATTCTGTTATACGGCATTTACTCATGTAAGCATTACAGTATTAGAAAAGAGAGGAAATATGTTACACCCAACCATACTTTGTGGTGGAAGCGGTACTCGCTTATGGCCCATGTCACGCACGCTGAGCCCAAAACAATTCGTCGAATACGATAAAAAAATTCCCACTCTTTTTGCCCAAACCTTTGAAAGGGTGCAGCACCTCCAAAGAGCATACGAACGCTCCATTGGTGCGCCCATCATCGTCAGCCATGAAGAATATCGCTTTTATGTGGCAAGCACCCTCCATGACATGAGTATTCCAGGTAGCCGCGCACCTAACATTATTTTAGAGCCGGAAGGGAAAAATACCGCCCCTGCCATCGCTCTTGCTGCACTGGCCGCCCTTGAAGCAGACAGCGATGCCATTTTGCTTGTGCTTCCATCTGACCACGCTTTAAGCCCTGATAATGCCCTTATTTATGCTGTAGATACTGCCATGGCAGCAGCCGAGCAGGGCTTTTTGGTAACTTTTGGCATTAGTCCGGATAGCCCAAAAACAGGTTATGGATATATTCATAAAGGCGAACCACTTGATATTAGTGATGATATGCTTGCCATGCTGGAGCAAGATATTTTTCATGTACGCTCTTTTGTGGAAAAACCAAATCTTGAGAATGCCACGTCTATGTTTGAGGAAGGTGGCTATCTTTGGAACAGTGGCATGTTCATGTTTCGAGCCGACGCTTACCTTAATGAGCTAGAAAAATTTATGCCTGACATGGTTGATACCTGCATGCATGCTTGGAAAATGCGTCAACAAGATAGAGATTTTATTCGTCCAGACGCCGCCGCCATTGCCGCCTGCCCTACGCAGTCCATAGATTATGCAGTGATGGAGCATACCTCTAAAGCCGCAGTGCTTCCTTTGCCTGTAAGCTGGAATGCCCTTGGCGCATGGGATTCATTTTATGAGCTTGAGGAACACAGTAAAGACGCTTTAGGTAACGTCCATCACGGCGATGCACTTATGCTTAAGACCAGAAACTGCTATGTTCATTCAGGCTCGCGCCTTGTGGCAACCCTTGGCCTTGAGGACATTATCGTGGTGGAAAGTTCCGATGCGGTGCTCGTGGCAAAGAGAAGCTATGCCCAAGAAGTACGCACCATCGCCGCCGGCCTAAAGGCTCAAGGGCGCAGCGAGGCACTATTACACCAAAAAGTATATCGACCTTGGGGGCATTACGAAAGCATTATTAAATCAGATCGCTTTCAGGTTAAGCGTATTATGGTTCGCCCCGGCGAAGAGCTTTCACTACAAAGACATTATCACCGTGCAGAGCATTGGATTATTGTCAGCGGTACGGCAGAAATAACTAATGATGACAAGGTTTACTTGCTCTCTGAAAATCAATCCACCTATATTGCGCAAGGCGCTAAGCATCGTCTGAGAAATCCGGGAATAATTCCCTTGGAGCTTATTGAAATTCAATCCGGAAGCTATCTTGGTGAAGACGACATTGAGCGCTTTGAAGATACCTATGGCCGCTGCCCCCAAGGCTAAGCCTACAGTACAATAACTATGCAAAAAAATTCTTCCATCTATGTGGCCGGACATGGCGGACTTGTGGGCAGTGCCATAGTGCGCGCTCTCTTGCGCCAAGGTTTTGAAAATATCATCACATATACGCGTGATCAACTGGACCTTTGTAATATGCAAGCGGTTCAGGCCATGTTTGCCAAGGAAAAGCCGGAATATGTTTTCATAAGCGCCGCCAAAGTTGGTGGAATTCATGCTAACAGCACCTATCCTGCTTCATTCATTTATGAAAATTTGCAAATGCAAAATGCACTTATCCACTCATCTTGGGAATTTGGCGTAAAAAAGCTTCTTTTTTTAGGCTCATCGTGCATTTATCCGCGCGAGTGCCCACAGCCCATAAAAGAAGAATATTTGCTCACCGGCCCACTAGAAAAAACAAATAAACCCTACGCCTTAGCAAAAATTGCAGGTATTGAAATGTGTGCAGCCTATGCCAAGCAATATGGCTTTAATGCCATTAGCCTTATGCCCACCAATCTTTATGGGCCGGGTGATAACTATCACGCTGAAAATTCTCACGTTATTCCAGCGCTCATAGCGCGTTTTCATGCCGCTAAAATGGCAGATTTGCCTGACGTATGGATATGGGGCACAGGAACCCCACGCCGAGAGTTTTTGCATGTGGACGATTTGGCCGATGCTTGCCTTATGCTTATGGAAACATACAATGAAACTATGCACATAAATGTCGGTTGCGGCGAAGATATCAGTATTTTAACCTTGGCTGAGTTGGTAGCTAAGACCGTAGGATATACAGGAAATATTATTACTGACAGCTCAAAGCCCGATGGCACCATGCGCAAGGTACTGGATATCTCAAAAATTCAAAGCCTTGGCTGGAAACCACGCATTGCACTCGAAGACGGCTTGCGCCTCGTGTATGAAGATTTTTTACATTCTAACGTGCGCCAAAAATAGCGATTTTTATGCTCAAAAATATTTTTCAAAGGATCTCCTATTATCTATGGAGCCCAAGCTTTATCCTCTTGATTTTATGCTGTATCTTTTATGCATGTTTACAATTCTTTGCCAACAATGCGCTGGAAAATGCACCCAAGGTAACCATTGCTTTAGTTGATAAAATTTTAGCATTGCGCATGCTCTTATGCGGAATTTTTTGTTTAATATTAGGCTATTTAGGCGTAAAACTTACCGGCCACATTTGGCCTGCCATGCTTATACATACTCTCGTTGTCACTGGGCTTTTGCTCATTGACCTACCGCTTTCACAAGTCATAAACCACTGGAATATTACTTTATTAATCGTTTCTACCGTGGCAGCCATCACCGGCATTTCCGGCGCCATAACACTTGCCTATTTTTGGATACGTATGCATAAACCGGCGTTTTTTAAACGCAAAAAATAGAGCATTGCGTGGGCGCTTCCATACTTTTTATCAGTAACAATGCGCGCAGTACCTACCGTGTGTGGGCAAATTTGATTAAGGCCATGCAAAAAGCCGGTCACAAGGTAACTATTGCCATTCCAAGCGCAAGCTCTTCTCAAGATATTCATAAACTACAAGCGCTTTGCCTACATCATTCACAAGAACTAAGCTGTATACCATACCCGCTTAAAGCGCGCTCCATATTGCCTTGGGAGCAGTGGCAAAGCATATGCGCTTTACGCCGAATCTTTGCCAAGCATCAGCCGGACGTCATTTTTGTCAGCACCATAAAACCCATTATTTACAGCTCATTTGCTCTTCAAAGTCTTGGCAAGAACTACACAAAAAAATCACGCATGTATGCGTGCATAACTGGGCGTGGCTATGTTTTTGAGGAGAGCCATGCGCTAGCCAAAAAAATGCTGTGTAGCGGCGTGTATCCGCTATATCGTCATGCTTTACGTCGCGCGCATAAAGTTTTCTTTCAAAATACCAAGGATGTAGATTTTTTTGCAAATAACAAAATGCTTTGCAATACTCAAAATGCCATAGTCACCCCTGCCAGCGGTGTAGATCTTAAATATTTTTCACCGCAAGCCTATCCCGAAAAGCCCACATTTTTGCTTATGGCTCGCCTGCTTGTGTCTAAAGGTATTGATGATTTTGTGAAGGCGGCAAAAATCCTCAAAAATAAATACCCGTATGCGCAATTTTTACTTTTAGGCCCGCAAGAAAAAGGAGTGGGGGCATATGCCATTAGAACCTTAGAGGAGCAGCAACAAGCCGGATACATACAATATTTGGGGGAAGCAGACGATGTGCGCCCCATCATTGCACAAGCCTCGGTTATGGTCTTGCCCTCTTGGGGTGAGGGCTTGCCTGCGGCTATTTTGGAAGGTATGGCCATGGGACGTGCCGCTGTGGTCACAGACGTTGCCGGCTGTGCTGATTTAGTGCAAGAAGGCAAAAATGGCTTTCTAGTTCCACCGCGCCAAGCCATAAGCCTTGCAAATGCCATGGAAAATTTCATTCAAAAGCCTGAACTTATACTAAGTATGGGTAAAGCTGGAAGAAAGATTGCCGAGCAATATTTTGATACACACGCACTTGCCAATGAAATGCTAGCGCATATGGACTTGAAATAGATTTTATTCTCCGCTTAAAGCAAACAGCTTTCGCCCCTGCACCGAACCACACCAACACGCAAGCTTAGGGAGCGAAGCCTTGAGCTCTTCACGCCAAGCTTCAAGGCAAGAAACATCATTTAGTACATCAAATTTATTCAAAAAAAGCAACTTATGACAATTCTCTGGGCAATTCTTAAAAAGCCCGTCTTCTGCTTGTGCCAGTCGTACAATGTGTGAAAACTCCACCCTCTGCCCTAGCGGAAGATCAACGAGCTTTGAAAAAATCTCCGTCCTATGCACATAATCTGCCTGCAAGGGCTTATAAAGCGCATCAAGCCCCACAACACCCACATAGACATCCGTCTGCGGCACGATGACAGGCTCCTGTGCATTAGGTGCTTTAAGCGGCTTATGACGCGCGCCATCTGCCTCACAAAGGATAATATCTGCCACTTGCAATTGCTTCAAATGACTAATTATAGAAACATCAAGCCCCTTATATTTATTATTTTCACTGTCAGCTTCCGCACAAAGGGTCACAATGACATTTTGCTGCAGGCATTGCCGCGTAGCTTGCACTAAGTCTGCATGCTCACTGGCTAAAACAATAGGAGTCACATCATCCGCACAAATTTTTGTGGAAGGAGCCACTACAACGCGCTTGCCTTGCTCCGCATAATACTCAGCAAGCCATTGAATAAGTGAAGTTTTTCCACCGCCGCCCACAACAGAAATTAAAACGCACGGCTGTGAAAAGGCAGGGAGCATGGCATGTAAACTACTGTTCATGGTCAAAATCTATATTTTCTTAAGTAAATTAGGCATAATAGCCTCAAGAACGCCGCCGCCGATGGAAAGCCCCTTATCAGAGACCAAAGAACAAAACTCCACTTCGCCGCGAGGATCTACATCGCCAAGCTTTGTGCGTTTTTTTACTGGCGTATCATTGCGCAAAAGACCACGTATAACACCGTCAAACTTGGCATTGATAAATTGCTCGTTATAATCACTCACAACTTTGCCAATTGCGTCGCCTTTTTTTACCTTATCCCCAATGTTATGCTTGGTAGTAAAAATGCCCTCTTCTTCTGCCCAAAAAACTCGCTCAATAGTATAGCCAAGCACGGCCTCCGGCGCCCCTGTATTTGGCAAAGCCGAACCTCGCTGAATAACGCGCCCAAGACTATGCCCACGCATGGTTTCAATCACCACATGTACATCATCGCCGGCGGTAAAGCCAGGCCCAAGCCCGATGACTAGCTTAGCCATATCCTTACGCGTTCCCAAATTTTTCTTGGCAAGGATTGCATCAACCAGCACATCCGCCTCAAGGGCTTGCAATGATGCCGCCTGCGGATCTACCAGCAATGGAATGTGCCCTGCCTGCCAATGCTTTTCCAAATTAAGCGCTTTCTTTTCCAAGACCGCCTGAATATTTTCTACAGTTGCACTTTCGCCATACACAGCCTCAGAAAAAGCCACCGTGCGTCGCACAGCCAAGGGATTTTCTGTTTCAAGGAGAAGGATTTTTGTTAGCCCTGCTCTATAAAGGCGCACCGCCACCCCTGTGGCCAAGTCACCGGCACCGCGAACAACAATAAGTGGAAGTTTTGAAATATCTTGCACGCTTAATCTCCTTTTAAGGTATTCAACAAAGCATATTCTTCAGGGGTATCAATGTCCACAAAAGGCGCATCTTCTTCAATTTCTACAAAATTCTTTGGGAAAAGAGTGCTTTGCAGCAAAGTACGCGCTCCTGTGTCGCCTTCAAGCTGTAAGACGCGCGAAAACTCCTGCGATGGAATAATTACAGGATTTCCCCTCTGCCCATATTCTCCATTCTTATTCACCTGTTGCGGGATAACCCAAGACTGTGGCTGCGCCTGCGCAATGAGTAAATTCACCGTTTGCGCAGTCAAAAAGGGCTGGTCTCCCAGAAAAATCATAGCCCCTTGCACATCGGGCGAAGAGCCAAGCACAAAATGTTCAATGCCAAGCTTAAGCGATTCTGCCTGCCCCAAGTGCCGCAAAGGATTATATAAAAGTTTGCAGTCTGAAACATCTAAAATATTAAGCATTTCCTGCGCATCTTCATATGCTGGCAAAACCAATGCAAGCTGCGCTAGGCGTGACCCTCTTGCCGCATTAATAACATGCTGCAACAAAGGCACACCTTTAAAGGGCAATAATAATTTATTTTTCCCCATGCGCGTGGACATGCCGGCGGCAAGGATTACACCAACGGTTTTTGACGTACTCATATAATCAGCAAGGGGGTAGAATTTTTTTGCATTTCTTGTACATAGCCCACTTCCCATACGCTTTCACCTGCTGTTTGCAAACTTTTCTTCACATCCGCCACTTTTTCCTGCGGCACGGCAAGCAATAAACCTCCTGAGGTTTGAGTATCAAATATTAAGGAAACAAGGCTTGCATCCAGCACTTGCGGCATAGACGTAAAGGTTTGCCAATATTTACGATTATCATGACTACCCGCAGGAATAAGGCCATTTTTTGCATATTCAAACACATGTGCCATAGCCGGAATTTGTTCACTCTCGAGCACCACCTGCACGCAAGATGCGCGCGCCATCTCAATGCTATGTCCGCCAAGGCCAAAGCCGGTGATGTCGGTCGCGGCCTTCAAATCATATTCACCAATGAGCATACCGGCATTTTTATTGAGCTTTGCACACCATGTTTTGAGCAATTCTTCGCTTTCTTCAAAATCATCCCAGCGCGCCTTAACGCCTGTAGACAAAATGCCCGTACCAAGGGGTTTAGTGAGCAAAAGCCTGTCACCAATACGCAAGCCATCATTGGTGGCCTTTTTATTCGGATCAATAATACCTGTCACCGACATACCGTATTTAATTTCAGAATCTTCCACCGTATGCCCGCCAACAAGTACTGCTTCAGCCTCTGTTAGAGCATCAAGGCCGCCCTGCAAAATTTGCGCAACGTTTTCCTCACCCAGAGCGCCATGGCAAGCAGTGGGGAAAAAAAGCATATTCATGGCGCACCACGGCGCACCGCCCATGGCATACACATCAGACAAGGCATTGGCCGCGGCAATACGACCAAAGATATAGGCATCATTGACAATTGGCGCCAAAATATCCACCGTTTGCACTATGGCCATGCCGGCAGGTATTGAAACCAAGGCCGCATCTTCATTATGCGCACGCCCAGCCAAGACTCGAGACTCCAAAGAATCCTTGGCTATAGATGCTTTGCGTACATTCTTCAAAATTCGCTCCAAAACCTCTGGAGCCACTTTCGCTGCTCAGCCGGCCGCTGTGGCCATATCCAATAAATGCATGCCTAGCTCCACCTACTTAAATGTTCTTGTATAAAATCACAGATCTGCGCATGCTCTGCCTTTCCTTGTTCTTGCACATATATGGGCGCGCCAAATGTAAAATGTATGGTTCTCTCCGGATGTATGGCGCCAAAATCCTTAACAAGAGAGCCTTGCGCCCAAGCGTCGGTCTTCAAAGCCACAGGAATAATAGGCTTTTGGCTTTGCTTGGCTAGCTTAACGCCTATGGAGTTGAATTTTTTTACATTAAACTCTACAGAACGTGTGCTTTGCGGAAAAATAATCAGAGAAACGCCAGATTCGAGCATATTTTTGCCTTCTTCCAGCACAGTTTTTAAGTCTTCACGCGGGTTTGTTCTCCCCACCGATATGGCCTTGCGTGCACGCAACACATCCCCAAAAAAAGGCATGTTCATAAGGCCATCTTTTACCACAAAGGTTACAGGCATACGCGGACGAATAATGCCCGGCAAAACAAAAGTCTCTAATGTACTCATATGATTAGCAATAAAAATACATGGGCCATCCACTGCATCCACATGTTGCAAGCCTTCAATCTCTATGCGAGCGCCAACACTTTCAAGTATTTTGCCAATATCCACACTGCAATTTGACCACATTTTTCCATTACATTGCGACTGCTTAGCAGAACGACATAACCTTATAGTAGGACGTAAAGCACGCAAATAAAAAAGCAAACTTGGCAAAGTTTTAGAAAAATACCCCATTTCTTTGTCGGGACTTATATACGAATCGCTTATACCATAATGTCTGTCAAATTCTTGTAAATACTTATGCATTATAATCACCTATTATTCTTCATTAAAAGGGGCAATCTTGCGCCACCACTGACTAATGCGCGCCTCTTCTCCGTGCATGCGTGGTTTATAAAAACGGCGCCCCACAAGCTCTTGTGGCAAATACTCTTGATCCACGTAGCCTTGCGGAAAATTATGGGGGTACTTATAATCTTTCCCATAGCCCCAATCTTTATGCAATTTTGTAACAGCATTGCGCAAATGTAAAGGCACAGGTTTTGGCCCTTGCGCCTTTATTTCCTTTTGTGCCAAAATATAAGCCGCATAGGTGCTGTTACTTTTACGAGCAAGTGCTAGGTATACCACAGTTTCTGCCAAGGGGATAAAGCCCTCAGGCATGCCCACAAATTCAATGGCCTGCTGGCACGCCACAGCCATGGGCAGAGCATTGGGGTCAGCCAGCCCCACATCTTCAGAAGCTGAGAGAATCAAACGCCGACAAATAAAGCGTGGATCTTCCCCGCCCTCCAAAAGACAAGCCAAATAATACAGTGCCGCATCGGGGTCGCTGCCGCGAATAGACTTAATCAAGGCCGATGCAAGTTCATAATGACTGTCACCATCCTTATCATGGCGGCTTAAAATTTCTGGAAGGCCAGCTTTAATCTTTTCAAGCGTTCGATTTTCTTCTTTTAAAACACTCACATACTCCACTAAATTCAACAAAGCACGCGCATCACCCCGCGCCGCAGTTACCAAAAGCTCAATGACCGGCTCATGCAGGCTCAAAGCTTTTTTTTCTGCGCCGCGCTTGGCTAAGTCCACAAGTTCAGCATGCCCAAGAGAGCGTAAGCGCAAAACATGCATCCGCGACAATAACTGACGCGTCACGCTAAAAGAGGGATTTTCGGTGGTGGTGCCAATGAGCGTCAATTCACCCGACTCCACCAAGGGTAAGAAAAAATCCTGCTGAGCCTTTGAAAATCGATGCAATTCATCGAGCACCAAAATATCAACGCCGCTAAGCTTTCGGCGCAATTGCTGCAAGCCAGCCTCAGGCGCGCTAATACGCACATACTGAGCTCCCTTACTTTTTGCCAGCAAAAGAGCAAGGGTGGACTTACCACAGCCGGGAGGGCCAAAAAACAATAACGACGGCAAACGCTCTGCCGCCATAAGCGCCTGAATCCGCTCTTTAAGGTGGCTTTGCCCCACAAAAAATTCAATATCGTCAGGGCGCAATAGTTCGGGTAAGGGTTTGTGAACTGTCATATAAAAACACCTAAAATATCAAAAAAATTAACTAATTATTTCTAAAGAAATTTTTCTGCTTAAAATACCCACCCCCTCTATTTTAAGCTTGCTTAAAATAGAGGGGATGTGGGTTTCCAAAGGGGATTATCCCCTTTGGCGGAGGGTTTGGGAGGCAGCGCCTCCCAAAAAAATTCACATAAAAATATGCTACAACTACTTACAGGTAGCCCACCAGTGTAGACCAAGACAAAGCAGCGCGGCAGTTTCGCAGCGTAAAACCCTTTGACCAAGGCTCACTGTTTTAAAATTATGTGCAGTAAATAAATCTCTTTCTTCCTGAGAAAAGCCACCTTCCGGCCCAATGACGTAAAGACTTGTGCCCTCCTGCCCGAGGTCTTCAGGCTTTAACATGTGCACTCCATCTTGCCCCTCATAGGGTAAAAATTTATGCGTACAAGCGACGCTTTCTTGCACTAGCTCTGCGGCACCTGCAGGCAATATGCGCACCTGCGGAAGCCATGGGTTACGGCATTGCTTCATGGCGGCGATACACTGGGCTTGCCAATGCTCTTTTACCTCATGTGGCACGCGCCCCTGACTGTGTGCACCTTGCCAAAGCCACACCTCATGCACCCCCAGCTCCACGGCTTTTTCCATAAAAAAACCGCGCCGAGTGGCCTTACTAAAGGCCAGCGCCATAATGGGCAGTGAGGTAGGTCGCGGAAAAAATTCTTCGGAGAGTAATTGTAATGTAGCGTGTCGCTTAGCAATTTTTTCAATACGACAAAGACCTTGGCGGCCTTCGCCATCTAAAATAATAACTTCTTCACCGGCTTGCAAGCGCAGTGCCTGCAAAAGATGCCTTGCTTCACTATCAGCAAGTTCACAAAGATTACCGGCCTTACTTGGCCATTTGTCCGCGGATAAATAAAAGGCGTGTGACATGATATTTACTCTTTTACGCTACGACTTTTACGCACCGCCACAAAGGTATCGCGCAGGGCAATGGTGCGTCGATAGTTTTTTCGAATTTCTGCGCCGGCCACAGTGAGCTCACACTCTTGGCATTCCATATAAGTGCGCACAAGGTAGCGATTGGCTAAAATTCCATCAATATTGCTAATAATAGTATCAACTAATGACGGGAAAAAATTGACAATTTCATGCGATAAGTCCGTAAGCACCTCAACGGCACTTTGCATCATCTGCCGATAACCAATGCTTTGCCCTTTCAGCTGACGATTGGCTATTTCTTCCAACTCGCGCACCTTTCTAGCTTGCTGAATATAGCCAAAGCGCTCTTGCACTTCCCGATAAAATTCGCGCAGTTCCCCAAAAGAATTTTCCTTCTCGGGGCTATACAAATATCCTTCCACAACGTGACTCACTTTGGCAAAAAAATCATCGCTATAAAAAATAATACGCCTTTGGTGCTTAGTAAGCCAAGTATAGAGAAATTTTAACCTTTTTTCTTCAGAATCGGTATTCTCAATCACTTCTGTCTTTTTATAGACTATGCGCCCCATATATTCGCCGCGCACAATGTCATTAAGGCGCAAAAACATATTCGAACTATCACGTATAATATTAAGACCTTGCAAAGGCTCACCCGTAATAGGATGTAGCACTTCTTGCGAAACGACAGAAAGGGCACGATCTTGACGCACATTACTCACATTATAAGCATGCTGATGATACGTGACACGAATGATAACTACGCGGTTTTCCTCATCAACAAAAAATCCACCATCGCCAATGCTCTGGATGGCGTCTTGTTGATCTTGGTCAAGGCTGATGAGAGCAATTTTTTCCACCTTGGGGTAGCGGCTATGGTCACCATTGCCAATATAGGTGGTGATAGTTCTATCTGTTTGCCCAAGTACGCGTAGTAAAAATTTCTCACCCATTTTGTGAAGCTTACGCGCAAAAAGTGCGCTGGAGGTGCGCCTTTCGGAGACGACAGGAAAACCATATAGTTCCATAAGATACTGATATACAAACATTCTATTGCGTTCATACATTTCATTGTCGCCATAACGGAATTTGCCCATGCGCATGCCAAAGCGCTTAAGCTCACTGTCAATATCAGAAGGAAAAGAAGCAAAAATCCCACTAAGATAAAACTGATTAGCGCTATCCATGGATAAAACATGCGCTCTATCAAGCCGTAAAAGATAGGGCAAAAGCATGGGATAGTAATCAAGAAGGGAAGTATCAAGACGGCCACAATCTTCGTGAAAAGTTTCATGCAACACACGTGGCAAGCGCGAGGCAAGTGTCTGCAGATTATATTTCATGATGGGCGCTTCAAGGGGACAAGAGTCACCATGGGCATTATTGTCTGAATTCAAAACAGGATGAATTCTATCAAATTGAAATATCTCGGAAAAATAATTTAGAGAGCGTCCCAAAGCCACCAAGGAAAAACCCGGCAATTGCGAATACTCCCACATATCATTGTCAAAAGAGGGTAAAAGTTCGCGCGCTTCTACTAAGGGGTAATTTTTAGTGCATTGATACGGCCTAACAAGACAATGCCGAATATGAACTGCATTGAGAAAGTTATATAGATCATCAAAACTATTGATTTCTATATAATCTTTAAAGGACGAATGATCTTTCCAGGCCATGCCGTTCTTGGTGAAAATCTTTTTCCAAGAGACCATACGCTCCCCAATATAGTATAGAATGTGAAAAGGAAGACAAATGTACCGCTACTACAAAAACAATATGTCACTTTATATTAAAAAACAAGCAAAGATGTATGGAAGCTATGATTAAAGACTCAGTTACTGTTGAGTATTTTTTGTGCTTAGAAGAAATTTACTTTCCAAGCAAAAAATTTTCTTACCCCACGCTACAAAGCTTTATTATATTGAAAATATACGCTTAAGGCTTTAATGCTCGGGAAACAAAAGTTACTGCTTCGGCATAAAGATTTTCACTGGCATATGGAGTAAGCACGCGAGTTCTGTTGATACCGACCATAAGCGCAATAATTACTTGCGCCGTGTCTTGTGCATGTATGTCACTTCGAATACTACCATCTTGCATACCAGCTTGCAGGCTCAACTCAAGCTCCTGAGATACCTGTTGAAAGCTGCTTATCATTGTTTCGCGGTCTGCACTCGTTTTCATATCACTATAGGGCGAACAACGTACTAGCACTAACCAATGCGAATTTTTATCGATAGAAAAATCAAGATAAGCCTGACAGAAATTCAATACAGAATCATAACCATTGGTGCCTTTAGCGGTAGCTTCGCGCAAAACACGTAAAAAATGCTCTAAAACATCTAAACCTGCGGCAAGAAAAAGTTTTTCCTTATTTCCATAATGGTGAGTGAGCAGGCCAAGGGCAACACCTGCTTTTTCTGAAATTTTCTTGAATGTGGTTTCTACATAACCATACTCACCAAACAATTCTTTGGCAGCTTCGAGCAAGGCATTTTTTTTAGACTTATGCATGAATCTTTCTTCCTAACATATTTCGATAAAAACTTTTGTAACAAACGCGTAAACCATTACTTAAAAAGTACTTATTGAAACTCCAAAACTTTACTGCATTTGTTTTTTGAAGCATTAAGATGATCCATGAAAACAAAATCATGAGAAGCAAAGCATTGCTCTACCGCTAAACGTTTGATTTTTAAACTCTTATCGCAGAAATATCAAACATTCGTTCTATTTTAGAACATCAAATGCAATCAATAATTTGTGAAAATAAAAATTTTATGAAGAAATGTCAACTTTCTTGCAAGGTAAAAATGCATAAAATGCCAAGAAAAGCATCAAAGCGGCCATACTTATTCCAAAGAAAAACACGCCACCAAAGGCTGCATGCACAAAAATAATACCGCAAACAAAGGGGGAGAAACTTTGAGATAAACGTAAAATTGTACCATTAACTGCCATCAAAGCGCCTCGTCCCGTATCCGGTGCAAGCGAGCTTAGCGAATTAATCGTAATGGGATATAAAAGGCCTTGCCCAATACCATAACATAAAATGGGTACAATCAGAAGCCAGTATGACAGTTCATATTGCCAAAAAAGGAGCATAATCATACAAAGGAGAAAACAAAAAGCTCCGGTTACGGCTATAATAGTAGCTGAAAAACGCTTTACCACAGGAGCCAAAAACACTGTGGCCGCCACAGTTCCAAGCGAAGAAAGAGCAAATATAATACCAATTTGAGATGATGTAGCCTTATAATGCATATCGGACAAAAGCGGGAAAAAACTTACCAAAGGCCCATACAGCACACTAAAAGCACAAAAGGTAATGGCAAAGTGCATAAGGCTTTTGGGGCGTAGAATAAGCTTACGCACTTCCCTAATATATTTACTCATATCACCATGGGGTGCAGATTGTGGCAAGTTGATATTCCATGCTAAAATAAAGAGCGGCAAAGCTAGCAAAGCAAGACGCAATGACCATTGCCAGCTAATCTCACCAAGCAGTCCCCCAAGGGCAGGAAAAATTGCCGCACCAAGACTGAGTGTTGTGGCGGCATAACCCATGACTTTGAGGCGCGCGTGCTCTTCTTGGTAAATATCACCCACAATTATTGTATAAAGTACGCCAAGTGAAGCCGCGCCCATGCCCTGCACAACACGCCAAAAGATTAAAGTAGAAAAAGTTTCGGCAAAGGAGGCCATCACGCCTCCTACAGTGAACAAGATCAGACAGCACAACAAAATACATTTGCGCCCCCATCTATCTGCTAAAATGCCCCCCACCGGAGCAAAGATAATGCCCGGCAAGGTAAAAGAATACACAAGTATTCCCATATCGGCCTCATCAATGGCAAAATACTCCATCATTTGCGGCATGACAGGCATAATCACCGTCACCCCCATGACGCTTAATAAAGCTGTGCCATAGATAAGAACTTTTAGGGCAAAGGTGTTGCTTGTTGAGTGTTCAGATATACTCAAGAAGTGCGTCCTTTCCTGCGGCGCACCTCTTTAATTTCTTTGGCGGCATACGCCCCAAGACTTTGCAAACGTTTGTCCACAAGATCATAAAGACTGCCTGGGCTAAAACTTTCGTCCTTGCGCCTTTTGCCAACGGTCATTCCTGTTAAAATTTCGAGAGCTTCGTCAATATGTTTAATGGGATAAATAAAGAATTCTCCCTTGGTCACTGCTTCGACAATGCGCGGACTCAGCATTAAATGCTCCACATTGTCATAAGGAATGAGCACACCCTGCGTGCCCGTAAGGCCATGGCGCGCGCATACATTGAAAAAGCCTTCAATCTTTCTGCTCACACCGCCAACGGCCATAATTTGTCCGGATTGACTAAGCGCACCGGTAAAAGCATGATCAAGTCGCACAGGCACTTCAGCAATGGCCGAGAGCAACGCCACAAGCTCTGCTCCGGAAGCCGAATCACCCTCAATGCCGGCATAGCTTTGCTCGATGCATAAGCTACCGGTAAGTACAATGGGTCTTTTCCTTGCAAAGAGTGAAACTAAATAGCTTTTTAAGATCATCATAGCCTTGGTGTGTATGGGGCCGCCAAGTTCTGCTTCGCGCTCAAGGTCAATGATGCCCCCATGCCCTACCCCCACTGTGCAGGAAATTTGATGCGGCAAACCAAATTCAAAATCACCATGCCAAGTGACCGAAAGTCCATTCACCTGCCCAATGGCACTGCCGGACGTGCGCACTTTAATCATCTCACGGTCGTACTCTTCCATAAAGGTATCTTCCACAAGATTTGCTCTATACGTCTTATCTTCAAAAGCTTTTTCTAACATGGTGGCAGTGACAAGCTCTTGCTTATCAAGCACAGCAAAGGTAGAGGCTTCAATCATAATTTCTCTAAGCACTGGAAACTTCAAGCTCAGCTGGCGCTGATCGTCCACAAGCTTTGAACCATAATCAACCATCCAAATCAGCGCACTGCGATCAAAGGGCAACAATTCCTCATCCCTAATAATACACTGAATTCTATGCAAATAATATTTTATATTTTGAGCATTGCGCTCGGTCTGTTCCGACAAATGCGCCTTAACCTTAAAAAGCTTGCCAAAGCGCTCATCACTTTGCAGCAAGGTTTCGTACAGCATCTCACTGCCGATGAGGATAACCTTCACCCCGCCATGAGCCACATCAAGGGCAATGGGCTCTGGCTCTATTCCCTTAGTGCGTGCAACGCTGTCTTGACCTTCGCCTAAATCTTCTATGCGTGTAAATCCGGCCCGCAAAGAGCGCAAAAGACCTTCCCATGCCTGAAAATGATGCAAAATATCTTCAATGCGAATAACAAGATAGCCGCCAATGGCCTTATGCAAAGAGCCTGATTTTATAAGGCTAAAATCAGTAATGAGGGCGCCCATTTCTGACTCTCTTTCAATACAACCAAGCAGATTACTGCAGGTGGGGTGCTCTTCAAAAATAATAGGCGCGCCCTTGCAATGGCTATTATCCACAAAGACATTCACCTCATAGCGCCCCATATCCGGCTCAGAAAGCAAGGAGCTCGTCATATCAATAGGAGCAGAGCTAGCCCCAACCGGCTCACGCGTTATGAAAGTGTCCAGATTATCAAGGATATCTTTGTATAAAGCCTCAAGATAGTTCTTAAGTACTTCACAAGGGCTTTTGCGCAAAAAATTAGCCTGCATGGGTTTGAGAACTTTTTCAAGCATCTTTGTCGCAATGCTTCGCTCTAATTCTCTTTCATTTTCGCGCATTTCTAGCTCAAGCTGTGAAATATGCCGCATATGCACGCCCAAACTATTCATGAGGGTATCGGCTTTGCGCTTAAAATTTTGGCGTATTTCTGTTTCAAGCTGCTCAAATTCGTCTTCGCTTAAGCGCTTGCCTTCTACCAAGGGATAAAGCGTAACGCCGCCATTATCATCCACATCAACGCTAAATCCCCTTTCCTTGGCAAAAACATTCACGGCCTTAAGCAAAGTTGCCTTTTTATCTTGAAAAATATCTAAGGTTTTAGCACGATTACGAACATAAGTATCGGCTTCAAATTGCCTTGGTAATTGCTTGCGAATTTTTTGTATAACTTCCTGCAATTGCTTCTTAAAAACCTTCCCCTGTCCTGCAGGCAAGCGTGCCAAAAGAGGCTTATCCGCATCATTAAAATTATATAAATACAAAATATCTTGTGGATTTGGAGCCTTACGCGCATGCGGAGTTAAAAACTCGCGCACAATATATGCACGCCCTAGCTGTGAAGGGCCTGAAAGATAGACATTATAGCCGTCTTTTTTTATGTTTAAGGCCAATTCCATGGCCTTTAAAGCGCGTGGCTGCAACATTTGCTTTACGCCATTACGCGGCGCCGGCAAATGTTCACTACTATCCCACGGAATATATTTTTCATCCGTGCTAATACGTATTTTTTGCGGAGAAAGAGCTTTTACAGTTGGCATAAGCACCTATTTATCTTCATTTTCAGGGTTAGTGTACAGTTCACGTAAAATCTCTGCAGCCCCAGCCTCCAAAAGGCGCATGGCCAAATCTTTACCGGCTTGTTGCACTTTTTCAACACTATCAGCTGCCACTTTCACACTTTCAGTCAAAATGTGACTACCGTCCACATGCGCCACAAGCCCTTTTAATGTCAATACATTATCAACATCAAGTTCGGCATGGCCTGCAATGGGCACTTGACAACCACCCTCAAGGCCAGCCAAGAATGCTCGCTCCGCACTCACGCAAAGCCGTGTCGGTGCATCTTCCATAAATTTCAAAGCTTCAAGCACGTCCGCCCGATCGCTACGGCACTCAATGCCCAAACACCCCTGTCCCACCGCCGGCAAAAAACTTTGCCTTTCAAGGTGCTGCACGTGCGGCGCCTGCAAATTCAAACGCTTTATGCCCGCACCAGCCAAAACTATGGCATCATATTGCCCTTCCATAAGTTTACGCAAGCGCGTATCCACATTGCCACGCAAGGAAGAGATGCGTAAATCAGGGCGCAAAGCCAAAAGTTGCGCTTGTCTACGCAAAGAAGATGTCCCCACATGTGCACCTTGTGGCAAAGCCTCAAGTCCATCGTAATGCACTGAAAGCAAAGCATCTTCTGAAATTTCTCGCGAAGGAATACAACCAAGCACCAAGCCCTCAGGCAAAAGCATGGGCACATCTTTCATGCTGTGCACGGCAATATCCGCCTGCCCATGCAAAAGAGCTTCTTCAATTTCCTTTACAAAAAGCCCCTTACCGCCAACCTTGGCCAGCGGCACATCCAAAATAATATCGCCCTTGGTTTTAATACGCAAAAGCTCCACTACAATACCCGGATACTCTGCCTCAAGGCGCGATTTAATATACTCCGCTTGCCACAAAGCAAGTTGACTTCCGCGTGTGGCTATTGTGCATTTTTTCATAATATTCCTTGATAATTATTTCTTTTTTGGGGGAGGCCCTTTTTGAAAAAAGGGCCTCCCCCAAACCCCCACCCCAAAAACTTTTTATGCGGCAGGAGTATCTAGCATTAATAAAGATTGTACCCGCATCATCTTCAACAGTTTATTTATTAAATATTTATACTATAAAGCTATTTTAACTTTTCTAAATTACATGCTGTTCATTAAAGAACAACTTGCCGCAGGGGAGCAAGCCTAAGGCAAGGCGAAATTCACTTTCGCCGTAGCCGACGC
>CAYJHU010000006.1:0-21422 GCA_964369655.1 uncultured Desulfovibrionaceae bacterium
GCACTAGGGGCGGATTCCTTTTGCAAAAAGCTTGCTTTCCTTGTATCTGCCGCACTAGAAAGCCAAAAAAGATACTGCATTCTTTAGAGCGTGTATACATAAACGTTTTTTCTCTCTCACATAATCAGTAAGCGTTATTCAAATTCACGTACTTAAGTGCACTTAAATTTTACGTTATACGAAAAAATCTTAAAAGCTACTCCAAAAGTCATAAAAATTAGTAGCCCATACCTTTTAGAAATCTGCTACGATTATTTATGAAAGCTCAGTCTGCGCCGTAAATAACTTTTTATGAGCAAAAAGAGGGACAATTTTACGTTGCACCTTTAAATGACATATTTCTATTTTGAATACTGCGCGAAGTGTATGAGAAGTTTTTACAGGAGGGGGGTGTGGGGGAAGGGTGCTTTTTTTCAAAAAGCATCCTCCCCCCACAAAAGTGATTATATATTAATTATTTTCTTTAGGAACAACAGCAGTTAAGCGGGCGTTAATAGCCTTTGAACCTTCTGCAGATTGTAAGACAACGGCAAGGTTTTCGACGATGTTTTGGTCGTAAGCATCCTTATTATCTCGTAAGATGTTGAGTGCTTTGTCTACGGGCAGACTAGAGCGGAATGCGCGTGGACTTACCATGGCACTGAAGGTGTTTATGATGCTGAGAACTCTTCCGTAGAGTGAAATTTCATCTCCTTGGAGTTTCTTGGGTGAGCCTGTACCGTCGAGCTTTTCATTCATTTGCAAAATTGCCATGGGAACAGGAATACCAAAGTCGATGGTGCTTAGGATATTGTGCGCATACTCAGGGATTCTGCCAAGCTCTGCCTGCTCTTCTGGGGTAAGTTTTTCTGTTTTGGATAATAATTCACGTGGTACGAAAATTCTACCAATTTGTGAAAGCACAGCGGCTGTGGTTAATGTGTCTTTGTCTTTTCCTTCCAATGCCATTTCGTCAGCAAGTAATTCAACTAAGCGGCGCATGAGGCTTGAATGGCCTGCAAGGTAGGGGTCAACTCTTTCGATGGTACCAACGAGGGCTTCGATGGTGCTCATTTGTTGCTTGTTGCGTTTTTCACTGTTTCTTCTGAATTCAGTGATATCTTGCATGGTTATAACTGCAGCAGCAGTCTCTTCTTCATTGTCGAGGAATGGGAAGAGTGTTGCGCGGAAAAGTCTTTCCTCTCCTTTAAGAAGGAGAACAATCTCAATGGTCTTTGAGGTATTGCTCTGAGAGACGCTGGAAATGGCTTCTTGTATTTGGAAGGCCGCTTTATCTGAAACAATTCCATGTAAATTTTGATCTTGTAATTCGTCAGCTTTTTTATCAAGAATTTCGGCAAAAGCTCTGTTTACAAGATGTAGCTTGCCACTAACGTCGGCCATAATAAGACCTACGTCTAGGGAAACGTTGATGCTGTCTAGGAGGTTTTTCTGTTTTCTGATAACTTGATAGAGTTTTCTAAATTGCTCTGCCACAGTGCGTTGTTCACGTCCAATCATTATCCACCAAACAAGGGAAAACATGAGAAGTACGCTGAGGCAAAGGAATACACCAGCACCATAAACAAGGTTAAAAGCGCGTGAAAGCTGGGCATCCACGAGATTTGCAGAGATTTCTTGGACGACAATCCAGTTAAGGTTGTTTACGCGTTGTCCGATGGAGTAAACGCTGCCGTTGCCGGAGACCGCTTCGCGGCGTTCAAAGGGGATGGTTTTAGCATCGGCGGCAATTTTAATAGCATCAGGGATGGGAGTGGTTGAATCTGAACGCAACACTTCCCAGTTTTTACCATTATATTGTAAAAGATTGCTGTGCATGTCTTGGCTTTGGCCTGAACCTCGGCTTAAATAATTGGCGAGTTGGCCTGTGATATTGATACTAACCAAAAAAGCAGTCTCTGGCTTTGCGCCAATTTCTTGCTGTTCTGCCAAAATGGGAGCGGCAAAGTCCAGCATCATGCCTGAGGTGCTCTTGCGCACAGGAGCATAGGAAGTTTTATTGTTATTGGTAGCGTTTTTGATAACTGTTACTTGTGATTCGAGGATGGGGGTTGGGCGCGGAGTTGCAGAGAGTAAAGTGCTCCCTGTGTTTTTGGTGATGCGAGCATCGTGTAGGCCGTTGTAGGCAGTAAAGTCTTGAAGCTGGGTGCGCATCATGGGCATTTGCTCTACAAGTAAGGCAAAATCTTCCCCTTTACCTTCTGCATCTTCAGAGTCATTGAGCATTTTAGCATCTTGTGCGTTCATGCTTGCAATATCGCTTGCAAAAAGACTAAATTGCCCTGATTCACTTACGCGAGCTGCAAGGGATGCTAAGCTTTCTTCCCAAATGCGAATATTATCAGCAAGGCTAGAGACATTGAGCTTCAGTCTTTCTTCCTGCGCGGCGAGAATATCGCTTTTTTGTGCGGAATAAAAAGTGTGACATAAGAGCGCCGTAACACCACAAAAAGCTAAAACAACACCGCCAAATATTACTAGGCGTGATTTTTTTGACGTACTTTGTGGAATGGCATTAAGCGGGTTTTGATTTTCATTGTACATTGTTATCTCCGTCATTTCTTCTTTTTGGGCATTACATGCATCCATCTAGTCTTTTCATTTACCGAATACTGCGGCACATAGTTGCGTATTCTGGTATGTGGAAGAACGTTTTTGGATAAATTATCCAAAATATAAATTTGATCACCAACGTAGACTGCAAGTATGGCATGAGCAAGTCGTAATATTGTATCTTTTACAACGACAATACGCATTCTTTCAATGGGAAATCCCATGCTTGCTAAGGTAAAATATTTGGCAATGGCATAGTCTTCACAGTCTCCGGAATTTCTTTTAAATTCAGCCGGTGATGCCCAATAATCTGGGGCTTTATAGGCTCTTGGGTCTTGCTTATATGGCCATTGATTCCAAAAGTTATTGACAATTTTTAATTTTGTAAGCTCATCCTTGCCTTCAATCATGCCTTTAAGCTTATCCCAAGTAGTTCCGCTATTAAGTTTAGAGCCACTTTTTAATATATTGTTTTTATAGTGTCTTTTTTGAACGCTTAACCATTGCTTTAAGCCTTTCATGGAGCCTTTAAATTCTATGGATCCAAAAAGTTTGGGAGCAGCAGCATGAGCGACAGAGTTAATGCAAGCAATATTTATACCAGGGATTATGGATGGTAATTGTATTGCACCACAAAAGACTATGCTAATAAAACATAAAAAAGTTTTGTATGCTAAATGAAAGCGATTTTTTGAAAGCTTTTTTTTCATTTAAGTATCTTAGATCCGCAAAAATAGATTAACCGTTGGATTCTTTCCATTTTTCATAATTTCTTAATAAAGCGCTAACGGTCTTTGGCGTTTGCTTGTGTATATTATATTTTTCCGTAACGGTTTGGCGCGCTGCTTTACAAATGGGCGTCATTTTTTTTCTACGCTCTAAGAGTTCAATGATTATCTCTGTCAATTGCTCACAATTTGTTTGATCATATAAAAAACCATTTTCCCCATGGGTTATGACTTCTTTAATGGGGCCGGTATCACCTGCAATCATAAGACACTGGCAACTCATGGCTTCAAAAATCCCTGAAGAAAGAGCTTGTGGTGCCGAAAGATAAATATGCACGCTGGATGCTTGTAAGAGCTTGCGATAATCGTTATATGGTCGAAAATTAATAAAATGAACGCGTGATTGATCAATATTATATTGTTCTTTAAGTATAGTTTGCCATTTCTCTGTTTGAGGATTATTGACTTGCGTGTTGGCAGACATAATAAGCACATGGCATTTTGGGCGTTTTTCCAGAATGGTAGGGATGGCTTGCAAAAAAACAGGGATGCTATGATGTGTTTCCATGCTACGCCCAGAAAAAGTGACTAATTCCTCAACGTGGGAAAGGTCGCACCCTTCAACTTGAAAGCGCTCTTTTGCCTTTGGGACAAAGAAATCAGTGTCAATTCCTTCATGAAAAACATGAATTTTTTTTGCAATATCTTCTGGATAGAGAGACTTTTGCCAATAGGTGGACGTATATGCCATATGACTTTCGTGCAAAACACTCCACTGGAAAAAGTTACGCACACGCTCAGGGGCAAAATCCAAAAAAGGATGTGGTTTATTCTTACTAAAAAGGGTATAGGTGTGTCCCTGTTCATTAAAGCCTTCGGCATAACTTACAAAAAAGGCCTGAGGAAAAACATCTTTTACATACAGAGAATAACCAAGACCTGCGTTGGCTATGACTATGTCAGCATTAAATCCTTTATTCTTAAGGCGCACTAGACAATTTGCCATATGGGCTGCCCGCCTAATACTGCGCACAGCCTCAAATTCAGCCCGATCCGTAATATTTGGGATAGCGGGCTGATTAATCAAAATACGCCCCACATTGGGTATGCGTACATCGGTACGAGACCTATTAGTAACAAAAAGAACCTTATTATTTTCCTGCTCTGCTAACTTGCTTGCTGTTCCTCTAAAGGGTCCAGGAAAGCTATGCGGTAAAAATAATACTTTCATTATAACTCCCTATGGGCGTATGTCTTTTTGCTGCAGCTGTTTAATAAATTCTTTTCCTTCTTCGGTAGCAGTATAAGCATGTAAAGCAGCTATAACCTTAGGATCAAAGAGATGCTTATCTTTATCAAGGAGCATAAGCGTTTCTTTGAGGGTTTTTGCTTTACGGTAAGCACGTGGACGTAAAATTGCACAAAATACGTTGGAAACACTTAAAATACGGGGAAGAAAATCAATATTTTCATCTTTTAAGCCTTCAGGATAACCTGAGCCGTCAATGTTTTCGTACATTTGGTGAATGGTGCTTTGCACTGGAAGTCCAAAGTCAAAATCTGCCAAAATTGCGCAAGTTTTATCAACGTGGGTATTCATAAGCGCTCTTTCTTCTTCCGTAAGTGCGCCTTTTTTATTCAAAAGTGCCGTTGGCAAGGAGAGCATACCGATTTGACTTAGTGATGCGGCAATACGCAAGGTTTTAAGCTCTTCGGTGGTGCACTTCAAGTTTATGGCTAGCTTATCAGCGAGTTTTCCAAGTGCCAAAGAGTGTCCGCAAAGATATGGGTTTACAAGCTCAATGGCCATGGTAAGTACTTGGATAAGTTGCTCAACACGGGCTTGCTCTTTTTCACGCTCTAGCAGCATTTGTGTCACGTCTCTGTACACAGAAACAACGCCGTCGACACGGTCTAAGGCTCCAAAATAAGGAGTACACACCGTTTGCAAATATAAAACTTTATCGCGTATTTGTATTTTTTGCTCAAAAGTATGAGTTTTTTCAGTGCGCACAACTTTGTCAAGTTGTGCTTGTAAGTGTTCAGCCGCATTAGGGTTCAATACATTACCCATCTGGTAGCCATAGAGAGAATCAATGTCATGGTGAACCATTTGAGCAAAAGATTTATTAGCATATTGAATATTGCCAAGACTATCTGTGAGTACAACGGCATCAATAAGGGTAGCATTGATGCTGTTTAGGATTTGTTGTTTTGTATTAACATCTTCATAAAGTTTACGCATATTCTTGGTGATATCGCGCTCACTACGGTGCACAAGGAACCACCACCCAAGACCGACCACAAGGAAGGTAATGATGACGCCTGCTGCCACCATGGAGACCATGATTACTTTGAATGTATTGTAAAACTCTTCAGCTATATAAGAAGGTTTCTCATGGGAAACCATCAAATCATAGCCTTCAATAGGTACGCCCACGGAATAAATCTGCGTACCATTGGCAAGGGTTCTTTCTGCCAGAGGTAAAGCGGTATTTTTGGGAGCAACCCAGCCAGCAAGATAGGACAAATTGCCGCCATTAAGGTTTACATATTGCAAAAGCTCTTCGGAGTCTTCTGTCCATTGCAAAAGTCTAAATGGTGCGTTTGTGCCAACTTCGTTTTCTAGAAGTTTTGCAAGAACTGTTTCAAGCGGTATAAAAAGTAGTATAACGCCCACAGGTTTTGTAAGATCAAGATCCGTATATTCCGGAGGGAAAATGGGATATGCAAGGTTGATCATAAGTCCATTGGGGCTATTATAGATGGTTGAAAAATTTGACTTTCCGCTTTCAAGAGTGCCGCGCATAACGGCATCTTGCATGGGCGTTAGGCTTGCCACATGGTCAGAGGAAAGAAAGAGCGGTTGCAGGCGTGTATCCCAAATTCCTGCATCAACAACGTCTTCTTCTTCACGCATAAAGGTAATGAGTTGTTGTTGCAAAGCGTCCTTGGTACCTTTTAGATCAAGGTCACCTGCTCCCCCTTGGGTAGCCCACGAGGGAAGTTTTCCGCTTTTAAGGTCCATTTTATGTATAAGATATTCCGCACAATAAAGGCGTAGCATATCTTTGCTGACAAAGCGTTTGGTATCAAGTTGCATATTATCAAGCCACAGCTTAACAGCAGATGCACGTGTCTTAGCGTCTGAGTTAAGGGTGATTTGTAAATTATGATGCATGGTGTCATAGGCTTGCTGCAAAGTATATGCAGTAAAAACCACGGATGAGCCCGTCATGGTGAGCATGATGAGCAAAACCAATACAACACTACGAAAGCGAATTCCTGAAGATGATTGCAAAATTGTATCCTACCTTTCGCGAAGAGCGTTTTGCTGCGCTTTTAAAATGGGCTTTAATATGTAATCCAAAATGGTTTTACGACCTGTCAAAATATCAGCTGTGGCAGTCATGCCAGGGATAATTGGAAGAGTTTCATCGCGATAAATGATACCATTTTTTTGGGTACGCAATTTAGCAAGGTAAAAAACTTCGCCTTTTTTATCTTCAATGGTATCTGCGCTGATTTGTTCAAGTATTCCTTCAAGTCCACCATAAATGCCAAAATCATAAGCTGAAAATTTTACCATGGCTTTTTGATTTGGGTGCAAAAAAGCGACGTCTGATGGACGAACGCGCACTTCAACCAATAGAGTGTCATCAAGGGGAACAATTTCCATAATGGGTTCACCTGGCTTAACAACGCCGCCAATGGTGTTAATATGAATTTGTTGTACCGTTCCGTTAACCGGAGAGCGCATAACAGTACGTGTAACACGGTCACTACCCGCAGAAAGAGTTTCTTTAAGTGAATTTAGCTCTGTACGATATTTATTTATTTCTTCAGTAATGGCCGCATCAAGCTCTGCCTTACGAAATGCAATGCGTTGCTTGGCTTCTGTGGCGGCAGCTTGTGTTTTAGGGATAGAAGCGGCCAATCCATTAAGTTCACCTTCAAGGTTAGCAACTTTTTGCTCTAGGTCCAAAAACTCAATGCGCGAATAGTTTTTGCGCTTTAATAGCGGGGCAACTGTGTTACGCTGTTCAATGGCAAGCGCAAGATTACGCGCCACGGAAGCTTTTCTTGTTTCTTGTTCTTCAACTTCTTTAACACGCTGTTCATATTGTGATTCTAAGAGTCGAATTTCACTTTCTCTTTGGAGTATACGTGCTTCCATTACTGTAATTTGGTCAGTAATAACTTGCGGAGCTGTTTTTTGTATATCTTCAGGGAAGACAGGCTCTTTTCCGTTCAGTTCTGCTTCAAGTCTGGCAATGGCTGCGCGACTTTCCAGAGATTTTGTTAATGCATCTCTAAATGTTGAAGCTGCAACTTCGTTGTCAAGGCGAGCAAGTGGCGTGCCTTGAGTAATGATTTGTCCTTCACGCACTAAAACCGCTTGCAAAATACCACCTTCAAGGTTTTGGATAACCTGTGTACCTTGTGAAGCAATAACCTTACCTTCGGCTCGTGTTACTTCATCAACTTCTGCCCAAGCTGTCCAACCAATGAATATCACAATGAAAAGGCCAGTTGCGATGGACAAAAGTCGTGCTTGAGTCGAAGGTTTGCGCTGTAAAGCAGCCTCCACAACGTCAGCATAAATTAGCTCATCGGCTAAAATCTTATTTTTTTCCTGTTGCTCAGCTTGGGCTTCTTGCCGTGCTACTGATGCAGTTTGCTTATCGTCCAAGGGGTTTGACATAATACCCTTAGATGGATTTTGAGGATTGTTATCGGATTGCATGAGTCACCTCGTCGCTTAAATTGTAATTTCTTTTTGATCTTGCGCTTTACTTGCTGAAGATGTACGCAATTTTTCAATAACTAAATCTTTGGGACCGTCGGCCACAATGCGTCCACCATCCATGACTACAAGTCTATCGATGAGCTTAAGCATACTCATGCGATGTGTTACAAGGATAAGAGTTTTATTCTTCATATGTTTCATAAGGCGTGTTTGCACAATGTGCTCAGAAGACGTATCCATATTACTTGTAGGTTCGTCCAAAATAAGCACCTCAGGATCACGCACTAAGGCGCGCGCAAGGCCGATGGCTTGACGCTGTCCGCCGGAAAGAGCTTTACCTTGTTCACCCACTTGCGTGCCAAAACCTTCGGGCTTGGTACGAATAAAGTCTGTAACGCTTGAAATGGAAGAGGCTCTAAGCATACGTTGGTCACTGACAAAAGGGTCACCAAGGACAATATTGTCACGCACAGTACCGTAAAAGAGTACGCAGTCTTGCGGTGCAAAGCCTACGCGGGTACGTAAATCTGTACCGGCCATTTGACGAATGTCAACGCCACCAAATTTAACAGCCCCTTCTGTGGGTTGATATAATCCAATAAGTAAACGGATAAGTGTGGATTTACCGGAACCCATGCGACCAATGATCCCAACTTTTTCACCGGGTGCTATATGCAAGGAAAGGTTTTCCACAGCGGTACGCGCAGCGTTCGGGTAGGAAAAGCTTGCATTTTCAATGGTGAATGCAGGGTCAAGAGGGCCAAAGTCCACGGTTGAGTTGGTATCTCTGTCCTCAGAAGGTAAAGACATGAGGGTGTTGAGTGCATCAAGAGAGATACGTGAATTTTGGTAACGGGTTATGAGTCCAGCCATTTGCATAAGCGGAGCCATGGCGCGTCCTGCCAAAATATTACTGCCAATAAGTCCACCCATGGTTAGTGTGCCTTCAGCAATAAGGTGTACACCCCAAACTACCATGGCCACGGTGACAAATTGTGTAATAAATACAGAAAATCCAACAGCTAAAGAACCATATTTCTTAGTTTCAATATTGGCTTGTGCTGATTCTTCAACCACTGTTTCCCACATACGTTGCATGCGAGTTTCGCCTTGGCAGCATTTTAAGGTTTCAAGGCCATTGACCATTTCTGTAAGTAATGCATTTTTATGCATGTTTTGGGAATAGCTCTTTTCAGATGCCTTTTTGGCCAAGGATTGTAATAAAAAGCCTGCACCAAACATGATGGGCATGGCAATGAGCGGCAAGAGAACCAATGGCCCGCCAATGAAGGAGAGGAAAATAATAAAGAGGAATAAAAATGGTAAGTCAATGCATGAAAGTAAGGTTGATGAACTGAAAAATTCACGTAATGACTCAAATTCACGTACGTTATTAACTAAAGCACCTGTAGATTCAGGCTTATGGTCAAGTTGCATGGAAAGCACCTTATCAACCAATAAGCTTGAGATAACTACGTCGGCATTTCGTCCTGCAGTGTCCACAAAGTGGTTTCTTAAGGTGCGTAATAAAAAGTCAAATAAATACGCAAGGCTAATGCCTATGGCTAAAACCCATAAAGTATCAACAGCATTGTTTGGTACAACTCTGTCATATACATTCATAACAAAGAGCGGGCTACCAAGGGCAATAAGGTTAATGATAACGCTTGCAAAGGCAGCGTGACGATATATGGGGCCATAGTGTTTGATGGCATCCCAAAACCAGCGCTTGCCCTTTGGACGATGGAAGGTGGTAATACGTTTATCTTCCGGTTTATCAACAGAGCCAAAAACCGCATAGCCGGTATATTCTTCGCTGATACTTGAACGATTAACTTGTTTTGGCTCATCACCAAGTTCTGGTAAAATAACCGTCGCCAAATGTTTGCTTAAAGCAGTCAGTACGCAAGAGCGTCCATTTTCCAAAATAAGTACGCAAGGCAGGGTTAAGGGAGAAATTTCATCCAGTGTTGGGCGGTGCATAATGCGTGCTTGTAAACCAGAGCGCGCAGCTGCACGGATGCACTCACCGGGCGTGACTTCACCAGTACCGGCTAGACCAGCATAAAGGTATTGCGGGGAAACACTTTTGCCGCGCAGGCGCAAAAGCGAGCTTAAACTGCGCAGTAAAGGTGGAACATAGTCTACTTCTGCAGGCGCAACGGGCATGGAGTCCGGATCAAAATTTTGTGCCTTAGGCTGGTCTCCAGCATTTGCAGCGGGTTGTTCTTGCTCAGTCTTTTGCTGATTATTTTGAGGCTCGGCCTTAGGTGCACTTTCTTGCGCTGGATTTTGCTTTACTTCTTGTGCAACATCCTTTGCTTGTGCAGACTCTTGCGAATGATCTTTTTTTACATTTTCTTGCATGATTTTATTTTCTGGGGGGGCTGTTGATTCTGCTTTTGGAGCTTGTGCCTTTGGAGCAGAAGGGGGTTGTGCTACATTCTTATTTTCCACTGTATTAGGCGTAGCGGTTGCGCTTACACTGGGACCAGTAACCGGCGCACTTTTTTGCGTGTGAGTTACAGGTGCTTTCTCTGCTGGAGAAGCTACTTTTTGTGCGTTATCCTTATCTTTTGTAAAATCTTTTTTAGCATACGTAAGACTTTGGAGGGCACTTTCCGCCACAGAAAAACTATTTTGAAGGGGATATACAGCTTTCTGAGAAGGTGCGGAGGGGGGAGTTTTTTCTTGTCTGGACATTACTTTCCTCGACTTCTTTTGTAATACAGTTATTAGTTACACTAGATAAGTTTGAATAAACCAAATGTCAACCTAGAAAAAATAACTTTACGTGCGATATTAACTACTTTTTTGGTAGGTTTTAATTTAAGCTATGATGCAATGAGTAAGGGCTTTCAATTTGCTAGCAACAATGAAACTATACTCTATAAATGTCACTCAACGCTATTTTATTGGAGTTTTTTTATGCGTAATTTTTTTAAAATTGGAGTAAGTATTTCACGGCAAAAAAAGTATGCGAGTAGTATATAACATAGAGCAAAAGCAATACCGCTGGTGGCAAGGGCAATAACGTATGACCATATGGAAGGTAAATTCATATTTATAAAGAAATTACTAATAAACCAAGCGACAATGGCACTCAAACTTGAAAAAATGGTCAGTTGTAAAATATTTTTTCCAAGTCCTATGAATGCACTGCTTCCGCGACGTTTTCTCCAAATATACATGATTGCTGCAACGTAAACTATGACTCCTGCAAAGGAAACCAGAGCTACGCCCAGGGCGCCATAGGGCAGGGCATAATAAAAAATTGGGAGGCTTATGATGGTGATGGCTGTGCCGGTCATGGCAGGTGTGAAGGTGTCACCAAGGGCGTAAAAAGCTCGCCCAAGTACCATTTGTACTCCCCAAAGGGGCACGGAAAGCATCATGATTTGTAAAAGTGGAGCTGAGAGTAGGGTGTCCTGATGTGAAAAATTTCCACCTTCAAAGATAAAGCCCATGCACGGAATGGCGGTGGCAATCATCCAGGCGCTTATGGGGAAGAGTAGACAAAAGCTTGTGCTCATGGCTGATTGTAACGTGCTATTAAATGTAGTAAAATCTTTTTTTGAAGCGAGGGAGGCTAAAAAAGGATAGGAAGCTACAGCAAGAGCTTGTGCCACCATGCCCACCGGCACTTGAGAAATACGCCGAGCGTAGCTGAGCAAAGAGACTGCGCCATCTCCTACGAGCGAACCAAAAATACGCATAAATTGTTCATTTAGCATGACCACCGATTGGCCTAGCATAAGCGGGAGCGCCATAAATAAAAAGGAACGCATTAAAGGATGGCGTAAATTGGTAAAATTAGGCGGGCAAAGGTGTACGCCTGAGCCACCTTCACTTGTTATATTTTCATTTGTGTTAGCGCATGGTTGCGTACTATTTTCTTGCATTGCGGCCCAATAAGGCAATGCCCACGCTCCAATGAGAGCGCCAAGGCTTACACCAATACAAAAGCCTGTCATGCCTTGTCCAAGGCCAAAATAGGGCACGGCAAGGCCACAAATGATTATAAAACCATTGTAAATAAGCGGTGTTAAGGCTGGCACAAAGAATTGTTTGCGCAAAAAGAGTAGGGCTGAAAAGCAAGCTCCACTTACAAAGAAAACTTGTGCCGGAAGTATGAGGCGTAAAAAATAGGCAAGGCGCTGGCTTTGTTCAGCAGAAAAGCCCGGAGCAACCAATTGTGCCAAAGGATGCGCCCAAATCCACGCCACAAAGGTCAAGGCGCTTACGGCGAAAAGTGCCCACCAAAATACCGCAGAGAAAAAACGCCATGCGTCGCTTTCGTCCTCTAAAAATCTCTTAGAAAGTAGTGGCATAAGAGTTATGGATACATAACCGCCAGCCAAAAGATAATTGATAAAGTCCGGCACGGTAAAGGCGGCAAAATATAAATCTGCCTCATCCGTTGCACCAAATTGCCATGAAATTACCTTATCTCGCAATAAGCCCATAAAGCGCGAAAGCAAGATGCTAACGCTCATTACAATGGCTGCAAAGCCCATGCTTTGGATGCGAGTTCCAAGAGATGAAAAGGACATTAAAATTTCTCTTTGCTGGCGCTATCTTGCTTCCACTCGTTGACCATGGTTTTTATATCCTGCATGTGCTCATCTTGTTTATATCGTTCAGCAAAAACATGAATATGCGTAGCACCGCGTGAGGCAAAAATCCCTTTTATGCGGCACCAGCGTGGCTCAAGCAATTCCCACATATGGTCAAGCATGCTGTTGGTGATGGTTTCCATAAAAGACTGATGGTTGCGGTAGGCAAACATATATAGCTTGAAGCTTTTGGATTCAACGCACTTTTGATCAGGAATATATTCCACAATGATGGTGCCAAAGTCCGGCTGTCCGGTCACGGGGCAAAGAGATGTGAACTCAGGATAGGCAATGCGTATCATATAATTACGATCAGGATAGCAGTTCGGGAAGCTTTCTAGCTGGCTAAGGCCTGGGGCGCCTTCAACCGGAGGCATTTTACCTGTACCAAGAGTGCGTAAGTGCTCGGTTTTATCTTGACTTTGAGACATATATTTTTCCTCTTTAGATAAAATTAACAGCACAAAACTGAAGGCAAAGTGTTGTTACTTGCATCATGAGTCGGCTGGAAGTTTGTATAGCGCAAAAAGCTTCATAAGGTAAAGTGCAATTTATCTCTTACCAAATAGCTTGCTTTTAATGTTGAGCAGTGTTATATTGAGGTAGCTTTGAAATAGAGTTTTTTTAAGGAGTGAATTATGAAAAAGTTTCTTGTGGCTTTTCTGTTCTGTGCTTTAACCATGTCTTTTGTGTCAATGGATGGAGCCTTGGCTGCTGCAGATGATAAGACAAAAAAAGAAACACGAACCACTCGTGACCTTGTCTTTGAAGATGAGGATGATGCCAGTGCTACTACAAAAACTGACGATAAAAAACAAACTTTGGCGCTTAAAAGTACCATTGTGCTTATTCGTGACGGCAAAACAAGCACCGTTGTACCAAGTCATGAGTTTGTGTCCGGCGATAGGATTAAGCTTGTATTTACCCCCAATGCCGATGGCTTTGTATATTGGTTAACCAAGGGAAGTTCAGGCAACTATTCTGTATTGTTCCCAAGTAAAAATACAAGTGAAGATAATAGCGTTAAGCGTAATCAAGAATACACCATTCCTACTAAGGGTACTTTCAAATTTGATAATAAGCCCGGTAAGGAAGAGCTGTTGTGTATCCTTTCCACAGAGCGTTTGCCAGATATCGATAAAATTATTGATGCAGCCACCGCACTTCAGAACATAACCAATAATATGCAAGCCAATGCCGATAAGAAGCTTGGCGCTCAAGATTCAAAAGCTGGCGATGAAAAACGTACCACGCGCGATCTTGTTTTTGAGGACGAAGACGAAGGTGATGTGAACACCAAGACTCAATCCGTAGAAAAAGGCAAGCCCATGGTGACGCATTTTGTTCTTACCCACAAGTAAACTTTTTTAATTATCATAAACTCAGGCCCTGCACAGTGCGTATGGTGCGGGGCTTGAGGAAATAAATAAAATATTTATTTTATAGCAATATACCAATATTACTCAGTACGTCATTCATTATTGCAATAAAGTTTAGTCAAACTTGCAACACTCAAATTTACCATAAACTGCTAAGTACAATGCGGACATGATTTCTTGTGTAGCTTATTTACACAAGAGCTTGTCTTTCAGTGCAATGGATGCTATATTTTGTATAGTAGTGGGGTTTATTAACTACTTTTAAGGAGATTTTTATGAAAAAGCTTTTATTGTTGTTTGTTTTTAGTGCTTTAATTATACCTGCCACAGTGGATTTTTCACTGGCAGCGCGTACAACTCGTGACCTTGTTTTTGAGGATGACGAAAGTGTTGATAGCGCAAAAAAAGAGGATAGCAAAACACAAACCCTCGCTCTAAAGAGCACCATCGTGCTTATCCGTGACGGAAAAACAAGCACCGTTGTTCCTAGCCACGAATTCAAATCCGGCGACAAAATTAAACTTGTCTTTACCCCGAATATAGATGGTTATGTTTATTGGCTTACCAAGGGCAGCTCCGGTGAATACGCAGTTTTATTCCCAAGCAAGAAAACCAATATGGACAATGCTGTTAAACGTAATCAAGAGTATACTGTACCTTCTAAAGGCGCGTTTAAATTTGATGATAAGCCCGGTAAGGAAGAATTACTCTGCATTCTTTCCGCTGAACGCTTACCTGATATTGATAAAATTATTGCCGCCGGTGAAAGTTTAAAAACAGTTACCGATGGCTTACAAGCGAGCTCTGCAAACAAAGCCGGTGCCGCAGGTGCAAACGATCGTACCACGCGTGACCTTGTTTTTGAAGATGAAGACGAGGGTGATGTGAACACCAAGAAACAAACCACGGAAAAAGGCAAACCCATGGTGACTCACTTTACTCTTAATCATATATAAGGGTGATTTGAGTTAAAATACTTTTTAGGCAGGCATTGATTTTTTTGATGATATCAATGCTTGCCTGACGAGTTTACACTGCTTTGTAAAAGTGTGAGGAATGTATGTTAAAAGCTGTAATACTTACTTTATGTCTTGTTTTTTCCGGAACCACGCTACACGCCGGAGCACTTGAAGATACTTTTGCTGCAGCGCAGCAAGCATATAAAGGTGGCAAATTTGAAGAAGCAGGTACTTTGTTTTTACAAGTGGCCGATTTGCTCTCAAAACAAGGAGCCAGAGATAAGTCCTATGCCTTTTTAAATAATGCCGGCATAAGCTATATGAAGGCAAAAAAATATCCTGCTGCCATTGCAGTTTATTCTCGCGTCCTTAAAAATGCTAAACGCTTAAATGACAAAACCCTTTCACAAGCTTACAAAAATATTATTGAATGCTACAACCAAACACGTCAATTTGCATTAAGAATAGACGCCATTGAGAAATTTTTAAAGGCGATGCCCCGTATGCCCATGCTTGAGCGTGCAGACTGGACAGCTGGCCTTGGGGATATGTATCGTCGTCTTGAGGTCTACCATCAAGCCATTACTTATTATGAAAAATCCCTTGATATGCTAGGTGACCAAGCCCCTCCGCAACAATTGGCCAGAATTCTTACCGGACTTGGTTTAAGCTTCCGCAAAATTGGACAATTTGATGCTGCCACGCATGCTTTAACTTTAGCTAATAGCATTGCACAAAAAACTAAATCCCATCAGACCATTGCACAATCCAACAGTAATCTTGGTATTTTATTTTGGGAACGTGGTGATTATGCCAAGGCACAAGAGTTCTTAAATGCGGCTTTGGAAGTTGAGAAAAAAGAAAATCTTAAAGCTGATGAAGGCGGAGACCAAAATAACCTTGGCCTTTTATTTAAGGATGCCGGTAAATTTAAAGAAGCCATGTCACATTTTGTGACTGCCATCGCCATTGGTCAGCAAATTGGCAATAAAGAACATGAAGCCATTGGCCTTGTGAATAAGGCGTTATTGCATCGCATGACAGGGCAGTTGAGCGATGCGCGTGCAGACTACCGTAAGGCAGAGCAGCTCTTCCGCGAAGTTAACTTTAAGGAAGGTATTGCCGGTGCATTACTTGGTCAAGGTGTTATCGCCGAGCGTGAAGACAGAGACCTAACTGTAGCTCTTAATTTATATACCGAAGCTTTGAATATTTATACGGAACTTGGCCTTGTACGAGCCCAAGCCGAAACGTATAATCAAATTGGCAGAATTTTCAAAACCATTGGCGCTCCAAGCAGAAGCACACGCGATTTAGTTTTTGATGATGAGCCGGTTGTACCCCAAATTTCAAAAAATGATGCTTTGGCTAAAGCTTTAGATTCTTACAAAAAAGCTCTTGTTCTTGCCGAACAAATTTCTTCTAAAGTGCTGATATGGTCAGCATGGCAAGGCATTGGTTATTGCTTATATCAAGAGGGCAAGCTTGAGCAGGCCTATAAGTATTATATGCAAGCCATTGATATGGTAACAAGTATGCGTACTGACCTTGCAAGTGTTTCTTTGCTTGGTGAATATATGGCCGGTAAGGAAGATTTGTATGGCGAGGCTCGAGAAGTCAGTGCGGCTCTTTATGCCAAAACTAAGCAGCAAAAATACTTAGAAAAGCAAATGCAGCTTGATGAAACCTTGCGTAATGAAATTTCTAAGGCAAGTCTTGCTCTTGTGCAGGTTAAATTTGAAGATCCTAAAAAACAACTTGCTTATGAAAAGCTGATTACTCTTGGTAAGGAACAAGAAAAGGCAGAAAAGGCCATTCCTATGGTACCGACCGCCACAAAAAGTATGTCTGCTAACGAGAAAAAAGAAGTTGATCTAAAAAAACAAGAAGCAAAAAAGCAAGTGGCTGTGGTTAAGAAGCTAGATGCTGATTACAAAAAGCAACTTGCCGCGTGGGAAAAAAGCTATCCTGAAGATGCAGTTATTTTCCAGTCCGCCTCTCGCGTTGACCTTAAAAAGATTCAAAAGAACCTAGAAGATGACCAAGCGGTTCTGCAATATTTACCTCTTAACGAAAAACTCATCATTCTTGCCATTAGCAATAAGAAAGTAGAGCAATATATTGTTAATGTTTCGCAGTCGGAACTGGATAATATTGTTAAAAAAGAGTTTTTGGTTGGTTATATCGAAAAGTATGGTCGCGGAAAGCATAACGGATCCGATACGGATGCTTTCTTGAAGATTTGCGAAACTATGCATAAGCTTTATCAATATCTTGTGGAACCGGCAGAAAGCTTTATTGCTGACAAAAAGAAATTGTACTTTGTAGCCAGTGGCTTTTTGGCACAAGTTCCATTTGTGTCGCTTACTAAGGAATATAACGAAAATACCGCTAATTTCTTGGTGGAAAAGTATGATATCTCGCAGGTAAGGCCTTCCTTCATTGAAAGCCTTTCAAGCCCTGTGAGCAAAGAATCCTTAAAAACTTTGCTTGCCGTGGGTAATCCAAGAAATACCAATATCTTTATGGCAGATCTTAATGGTGCAAAAATTGAGGTGCAAAATGCCGATGCCAGCATCAGCAATGATGCGGCCATTAAGGATATTCGTTATGAAAAAAATGCCACAGAAAATTGGCTGATTGAGCAATTAAGAAATTCACAATATGAATATATTTATTTTGCCACGCACGCCATGCCTTTTTCTGATGTGTACATGACGTATATCAATAATTATGACAAGAAGATTAAGCGTTTTAGGGATAAATACAAAGATAGTCCCAGCGATAATCCACGTGAAGACCCCAATGTCTATGAGATGCTTTCTTATGGGAAGATGTACATAGACTCGCAGCTTCCGGGCTACTCGCCTGTAAATGGCTATCTTTATATGCAGGCTGATAAAGAGTTTAATTATGATGGTAGTCAAAAACCATTACCAGATAATAACGATGGCTTGCTAACCATTACCGACATTATGCGTCTTGACAAAAAGTCTTTTGAAAAGACCAGAGTTGTTGTGCTTTCAGCGTGTAATACAGGGGTAACCTTTGCACCAAAAACTGTAAAAAATGAAACATTTAATAATGTTCTTTCCGCTGCAGAAGTGGAGCAAAGCTTACGTAAGGCTGGCTGGATTCCAGGCGTGGATCAGGTGAGTTTTGTTGACGTATTTATGCGTCGTGGCGTAAGCAATGTGTATGGAACTTTATGGTTTGTGGATGACCAAGCTTCTTCGTATATTTTGTCCCATTTTATGCAAAATATGCAAAAAGCCGGTAGCAATGGCAATGTTGTGCATGAATATTCAAGAACATTGCGCGACTATATTGCCCTTTGCAAAGCAAACAATAAACCCATTAATGCACCCATGCCCATACATCCGTATTTTTGGGCAGCTGGCAGCTTTTTTGGAAAATAAAACGGCTATGGCTTTGAATTTATATTTTTCAATGTAACATTTAACGATTGAGGAGATAAGGATGAGTACAAAAATGAAAAGTAGAAAAATGAAAAAAACCCTATTGTGGATTTTAGCATTAACATTAACCGCCGGTTTAGTGTATGCTGCTGCTGACTTGATGGGTCAAACTAACTCACAAGCTGCTGATGCTTGCAATAACTCCACAGATATGGAAATGGCCACCCTTGATAGCGTAAAGAAGCCAGCTCCTGAAAAGCAAGCCAGCAATGTAAACTGGGGTCAAATCAATTCTCTTGATAGCAGACTTAAAGGTATTGACGCTCAGTACAAGTCCGCTGCTGAAAGAGCCGGCGCAGAAAAAGCTCAAGGTTCTGTTTCTGAAGGTACTCGTAGCAACGGTATGGCCCTTGCTCAACAATACAACAGTGTTGCCATGCAACTTGCTGATGCTTACCAAAGCAACAACATGATTACCCGTGCCAACACCGTACGTCAATTGGGCAAAACCCGTCTTGCCAATGCTGACATGACTTTCAACAATGTTGATAGCGATCGTATCTCTGCTTACAGAGCCGAATCTGACAAATTGTCCCAAATGAGAAAAGCTTACTTTGCAGAAAACGATCTTTCTGCTGAAGATAAAGCTGCCCTTAAGAGTTCTGTGCTTCCACGTGTACAAGCTAGCTCCGCTAAAGCTGGTGAACTCGTAAAGACCATTGGCGCTCTCTTGTTGCAAGTTACTGAGCAAACCGGTGGTATTGGTGGTATTGGCAATATTTCTGCTGCTTCCATTGGCGGCTGCGCAAAGAAAGCCGCTACCGACGCTGCTGTTCAAACTGCCACAACCGGCGATGTATCTAACCTTACCAACTTAATTGGACCATTAAAGGCCCTTCTTTCCCTCGTGGAAGGTTTGTCAGGCGATTCACAAAGCTTTATCTCTGACTTGTCCTCTTTATAAGATGTGAAATATTCTGGAGGGGGGTAACTCCTTCCAGATAGGAAATTTATGAAAAAACACTTTGTTATATTTTTAGCGCTATTTTGTTTGTATGCTGCTCCAGCAAAAGCTGAAATTTTGCAGGATATCTGGACAAAATATTCTACTATGTCTGACAAGCCGGACATTGATAAGGCTAAATATCCAGGAAGAATAATTGGAGATTTACCTCAAGAATATCGTGCGCATTTTACACAAAACTGGAAAATGCGAAAGCTTTCCTACGAACTGTATTTTGCGTCTGCTCATGAGCTAGCCGATGCAGTATTTGCCTTAGCAATTTTTGCTAAGGATGTTGATGCAGATTTTCCAAAAGATAAATTTTTACGTGGCGTTAAAGGCTTTCATTACCATAAAGACCAAGTGCTTGCTTGGGTGCAAAGCCTTTATAAGAAAGACCTTGTTGCAAAAGATTACCCCTACCTTGTACAGCTTATGCTGGAGGATGGAGTCTTAATACTTACGGCTGAAGGTTTTAAATTTTCTGATACTATTCATCATATTCTCGCTGCTTCGGCAGGGAAAAAACGCACTTTTGCTGCTACACTTGAACACGAAAGACTGCATGTTTTTTGGGATGAAGATGCTGAACTTCGTGAGCGACAAATAAAGAAGTGGCGTGCATTCACTGATGAACAAAGAAATCAGATAAAAAAAGATTTGCATCAATATGCAAAGGATAATGAAGCACAGCTTATAGAAGAATGGTCTGTTCATTCAACAGAAAATTCTAATTTCCCACTATATTAAGGAGATTTTTATGAAGAAAAAAGCTTTTCAATTATTAACAATCTGCTTTACCTTTTTGGTAATGGCAGCTAGTGCAGAAGCTGCAGGACGCTTGAACTTTATGCTCACCAACCTTACAGGTGCAGACATTACCGGCGTTTCCATTGCCCCAACTTATCATCCCTACAATCAAACTGGTAACTTGCTTCGAACCAAGTTAGAAAGCCGTACACGTTTGTACATCGGGCCTAACTATTATGGTCGCCAAGCTTACTGGAACATTACCGTAACTTGGGCCAATGGCTTTAAGAATACTTGGACCCACAACAGACTGACTCGTTATAACTCTTACACTGTATATGTATCCCCCTACGGCGGCGTGCGTATGCGTCAAGGCTATGAAAGAGCCTTCAGAAGACCTGGTTATGGTGGTAATATGTATGCTCACCAAGGTGCATACGGCAGTGTGGCTTTAAGTACACCTGAAAAAATTAACGTAAGACAAAGCCCTGCTGCAGCTCAAGTTGCTGCTTCAGGTCAACAGCAAATGGTTGCCGCAGCTCCCAAAAGAACCACTCGTGACCTTGTTTTTGATGAGGAAGATGAACAAGAAGCCCCAGCCGCAGAAGATTCCTCTGCCGCTAAGGCTACCGGTAAAAAGATTGCTGTAAAGGCCACTGTTGAGCTTACTCGCGATGGCAACAAAAGCACCGTGCTTCCTTCTGCTGACTTCAAAAGTGGCGATAGAGTGCGTTTAATCTTCTCTGCCAACTCTGATGGTTATGTATATTGGGTTGCTAAGGGTACTTCTGGTGCATACCAAGTGCTCTTCCCAACTGAAAAAACAGGCTTAGATAACGCTGTTGTACGTAACAAAGAATATACTGTTCCTGCCAAGGGTGCATGGCGCTTTGACGATAAAAAGGGCACAGAAACCTTAGTATGCTTACTTGCTCCCAAGAAGATTGATGAGCTTGAAAAAGCTATCAAGCAAGCTAAAGATGGCGATAAATCCGGTTCCTCAACCACCATTGCAGCCCTTGTGGATAAGCATGAAACCGAGCGTACCACACGTGACCTCGTCTTTGAAGAAGAAGACGTGGATGATGTAAACACAAAAGTGCAAACCTCTAGCGGCGACGAGCCATTTGTTGCTACTTATGAGTTAAAGCACCTTTAAGATTCATAATTAATTAAATTAAGCCCTACTTTTCATGCGAAGAGTAGGGCTTTTTTTATTTGAATTTATTATATTCATTTTTAAGACCCCTGCATAATTAATTAGT